>NZ_CAXSWZ010000001.1:182517-256377 GCF_964241245.1 Allofournierella massiliensis | reverse complement strand
AAAAGGAGGTTCTTTTTTACCGTTTCAACGCTCGTGCTCTTCTCGTCCACAAGCATAGCTTGTGGTTTTCTAGTTAAAAAGGCCCCGGCTCTTCCGATTAAACGGAAGGCCGGGGCCCACGGATTCGCAGTCAGAACGGGGGATGAATCAGCGATCCAGATCCTCTTCGTTCTCCAGGTTATGCCACACGTTCTGTACGTCGTCATCGTCCTCCAGAGCGTCCAGCAGCTTGGCCATCAGCTTCTGGTTGTCCTCATCGGTGATGGCAGAGGTGGTGGAGGGCACCATTTCCACTTCAGCAGAGATGAAGGTATAGCCCTTGTCCTCCAGAGCCTGACGCACGGCGGAGAAGGCGTCGGGATCGGTGGTTACTTCCACCACGTCGTCGCCCATGTCGAAGTCCTCGGCGCCGGCGTCGAAGCAGTCCTCCATGACCTTCTCCTCGTCCAGACCTTCACCGTCCAGCACAATCACACCCTTCTGGGTGAACAGGAAGCCCACACAACCCATGTTGCCCAGGTTGCCGCCGAACTTATCGAAGTAGTGGCGCAGGTTGGCAGCGGTGCGGTTGCGGTTGTCGGTCAGGGTTTCCACCATCATGGCGATGCCGCAGGGGCCGTAGCCTTCGTAGGTGATGGATTCGTAGTTGTCCTTCTCGCCGCCCTCAGCGCGCTTGATGATGCGCTGGATGTTATCGTTGGGCACGTTCAGGCTCTTGGCCTTGGCGATCAGGTCACGCAGCTTGCCATTGCTGGCGGGGTCCGCGCCGCCCATGCGCACGGCAACGCCGATCTCGCGGCCAACCTTGGTGAACAGCTTGGCCTTCTGGCCGTCGGTCTTTTCCTTCTTGCGTTTGATGTTATTCCATTTGCTATGTCCAGACATGGAAACTTCCTCCTATTTTATGCCGAGCCGCAAGCCGGGCCCGAACGATGTGCGGTAACTAAATAATTTTAGCACAAAAAGCCCTCTTCTGGCAAGTGCCCGGGGCCCCAGAAGCCCATTATTTCAGGTTTCGCAGGGCTTTGGGGTAGTGGTTTTTCACCTTTCCCCCGCTCACCTTGCCTGCGCCCAGCGAAAAGCCGTCCACCAGCACGCAGCACCAGCCGTTTTGGGCGGTGCGCGCCTCGATTTCCTCGCCCCGCAGCCAGGCGGCGGTGCGCTCGTCGGAAAGGGTCAGCTGCTCCTGATTGGTGCATGTATGGCCAAAGGCGGTGAACAGATGATGGGCGGGAACAAACCGCCCTTTCTGCACGGTACCAGCCGCGACGCCGCAGCGCATCACCCGCAGTTTGTGGGGCGGCAGCGGAGTCTCCGGCGGCAGAAGCAGCAGCTCGCCCGCCTTGAGCAGCGGCCGGTCGGCAAGTGCCGGAAAATACTGCCGGGCAAATTCCAGCCATTCCTTGCAGGGCTTGGCCGGCTTTTCCGGCTTGAAGGGTCGGCCGGCTTCGCTTCCCGTGCTTTTCACCAGTTTTGCCATGAAATGCCCCTCGCCGCCCTGGAAAGGCCAGATACGACGAACCAGATTTACATCAAAGGAATGCTCCCCGCAGCGGTTTTCTTCGCCCGGGCTGCCAAAGGCCGCGCCGGTATCCACCAGTGTAAACTCCGGATGGCGGGCAAGGAATTCCCCGATCTGGCCCTCGTCCTCCTCCGGCGCAAAGGTACAGGTGGAATACACCAGCACCCCGCCGGGGGCCAGCAGGGCAGCGGCGTTGTCCAGAATTTCCCGGCCAATGGCGGCACACTGGCGCACCAGCCCTTCGTTGTGCTGGGTCAGCGCCTGCGGTTCCTTGCGGAACATCCCCTCGCCGGAGCAGGGCGCATCCACTAGAATCCGGTCAAAAAACGCCGGGAAAGCCTTGGCCAGAGCGCCGGTGTCACTGTTCAGCACCACCGCGTTGGCCACACCCATCCGCTCCAGATTGGAGCGCAGGATTTCGGCCCGGCCTGCATTGTATTCGTTGCTTACCAGCAGCCCCTGCCCCTGCAGAGCTGCCGCCAGCTGGCTGCTCTTGCCGCCGGGCGCAGCACACATGTCCAGCACCTTCATGCCGGGCTGCACATCCAGCAGCGCCGCCGGAGCGCTGGCCGAGGGCTCCTGGGAATAAAATGCCCCGCCATGGTGATAGGGATGGCGACCGGGCTTGAAGTCCGGCTCCTCCACCGCAAAGCCTTCGGCGCAGAAGGGCGACGGCTTCAGTGCAAGTCCCGCCAGCCGGGCAAACTCTTCCGGCGTACAGCGCAGCCGGTTTACGGTCACGCCCCGGGCCGCTTCCTCGCTGGGGGCCGCGTAGTATTCCGCGTAGCGTTCGCCCAACAGGGCCCGCTCACGCTCTTCAAAATATTTTGCCTGCAATGCCATACCACCTTTGTATAATGGGTCTTGTTTGGGGTTACACTAGGAGCGAAGAGGCACAGCGGATAAGAAAACACGCCGGGCAAACGCCCCCGCTCCCTCTTCGGATTCGGAAAGGAGATCACAAACCATGGAAAACCGTAACGCGAAAAACAGTATGAACAGCCGCAGCGCCAAGAACAGCGCCAAGAACGAAAGCACCAATGCTACCAGCAGCACTTCCAAAAACAGCAAGAGCACCGGTGCTTCCAACATGAAAACCGGCAAGTAACACCGGCAATTCCCCCGCCGGGCACGCACCGGCAAACACAGCCCTGACAAAATACAGGGTGTGAAAAGGCTGAGACCCTCGGAACCAATCTTTCCTGTTCCGCCGGTCTCAGCCTTTGTTTGCGTTTTCCGGCAACGCTCTGCCGCTCTTCGGGGCAAAGCGTTCCAGGGAATGCCTTTTATTCCGGCTTTTCCACTGCCAGCGGGTCGTAGCCCTCCCACAAAAGGTCGAACAGCTCCTGAATGCGCTGGTTCTGGCCGGTGAGATACAGCCAGCCGAACAACGCCTCAAAGCCGGTGGACGCCCGGTACTCCTGCGGGGTTGCGTGCTTTGCCACGGTGGCCTTACTGGCGTTCTTGCCCCGGCGCAGCACCGCCTGTTCGGCCTCGGTGAGCTGGTCCTCAATGGCAGCCAGCGCCCGGTTCTGGCCCTTGGCGGATACATATTTCACGCAGGCCGCGTGCAGCTTGCCGGGCACCAGGCGGGTGCGTTCCACCAGCCGCTGGCGAACCAGCAGTTCGAACACACCGTCGCCCACAAAGGCCAGATTCAGGGGAGACTGCTCCCGGATATCCACTTCCGGATTTGCTTCAAACAACATGGTTTTTGCCTCGTTTCATGCCGCGCGACGCGCGGCTCAGATCAGAATGATACTGCCTTAGAAGATATAGTCAAACTGGTATTCGCCGATCTTGATGGTGTCCTCTTCCTCAACGCCCTGGGCCACCAGATCACGCAGAATGCCGCTTTCGTCCAGCTGACGCTGGAAGTACTGCAGGCTTTCGTAGTCGTCCACGTCGCTGCCGGCCAGAATGCGCTCCAGCCAGGGGGCAGTGATGGTGAACTCGTGGTCGGCGGTCTTTTCGATGGTATAGGTGCGCTCGTTGGGGTTCACCGCGTAAGGTACGAAGTCCGGCTCAAACACCTGCACCGGAGGCAGCTGCTGCAGCCGATCCCACACGATGCCGGGCAGATTCTTCAGGCCCTGATTGGTGGCAGCAGAGATGGGCATGAAGGTCAGGCCCTTGCTTTCCACATAGGACTTGAAGCTCTCGATCTGCTCCTCGGTGGCGATATCACACTTGTTGCCCAGCACGATCTGGGGCCGGGTGGCCAGTTCGGGGCTGAAACTCTGCAGCTCGGTGTTGATCTTTTCGAAGTCCTCCACCGGATCGCGGCCCTCGCAGCCGGACACGTCCACCACATGCAGCAGCAGACGGCAGCGCTCCACATGGCGAAGGAAGTCATGGCCCAGACCGATGCCCTCGCTGGCGCCCTCGATCAGGCCGGGGATATCCGCGGCCACGAAGCTCTGCTCGGGGCCCACCTTCACCACGCCCAGCACCGGGCTCAGGGTGGTGAAATGATAGTTGGCGATCTTGGTTTTGGCCGCACTGATCACGCTGATCAGAGTGGATTTACCCACGTTGGGGAAGCCGATCAGGCCCACGTCGGCGATCAGCTTCAGCTCCAGGCGCACCTCGTACTCCTCGCCGGGCAGACCGGGCTTGGCGAACTTGGGAATCTGACGGGTGGGGCTGGCAAAATGGGTGTTGCCCCAGCCGCCCTTGCCGCCCTTGGCCACGATTACCGGCTCGTCGCCGGAAATATCAGCCATCAGCAGACCACTGGCAGCATCGCGGATGAGGGTGCCGCGGGGCACCTTGATGACCAGATCCGGGGCGTTCTTGCCGGTGCAGCGCGAGCCGCTGCCATTTTCGCCCGGCTGGGCGGCGTACCTGCGCTTATAGCGAAAATCCATCAGGGTGGACAGGTTGTCGTCGGCCACAAAAACCACGTTGCCGCCACGGCCACCGTCGCCGCCGTCCGGGCCGCCGGCCGCCACGAACTTTTCCCGATGGAAGCTCACAGCACCGTCGCCGCCTTTGCCTGCTTTGATGGTGATCTTCGCCACGTCTACAAACATCGACATTGTTTTTCTCCTTTTTTCATAATGGAAAATGGGGATGGAGCGTGCGGCAGCAGTATCATGCTGCCCCTGTGCCTTATTACCAGTATGCCCCGTTACAAACAAAAAGCCAGGCCCAATCAACAGGCCTGGCTTTTGAAAGATCTTACTGCTTAACGCTGACCTTCTTGCGGTCACGGCCCACGCGCTCGAAGCTTACGCGGCCGTCCACCAGAGCGAACAGGGTATCGTCGCTGCCGCGGCCCACGTTCTCACCGGGATGGATGTGGGTACCACGCTGACGAACCAGGATGTTGCCAGCCAGAACGAACTGACCGTCGGCGCGCTTAACGCCCAGACGCTTGGACTCAGAGTCACGACCGTTCTTAGTAGAACCTACGCCTTTCTTATGTGCCATAGTAGTTTACACCTCCGTTATTAGCCCTTGATGGCAGTGATCTCGACCTTAGTGTAGGGCTGACGATGGCCCATGCGGCGGGCGCTGCCCTTCTTAGGACGATAAGTGATGATGTTCAGCTTCTTGCCCTTGCCGTTCTTCACGACCTTGGCCTCGACGCTGGCGCCCTCAACAACGGGAGTGCCCACCTTAACGGAGCCCTCGTTGCCGACAGCCAGAACGGAGTCGAAGTTCACATTGGTGCCTTCAGCAACGTCCATCTTCTCTACGAAGATCACGTCGCCTTCCTGTACCCGGTACTGCTTGCCACCGGTAACAATGATAGCGTACATAGTGTTTTGCCTCTCTTATATAAGTCTCGCTGGACTAGTGGGCGGGTGATGTTGCACACCTCTTGGGCGCCCGAACCATGCGGCTATACTACTATACCACAACTTTTTGGTGATTGCAAGTGCTTTTTTGGCCTTACAAGGCCATTTTTTGCAGTTTTCTTCTTTTTTTACCGGCCGGTCTGCCGCCGGGCAGCCTGGATGGTGTTCACCAGCAGCATGGCCCGGGTCATCAGGCCCACGCCGCCGGGCACCGGGGTGATAAAGGAGGCCTTCTGCTCGGCAGCGGCAAAATCCACATCACCGCACAGCTTGCCGTTCTCGTCCCGGTTGATGCCCACGTCGATGACCACCGCGCCGGGTTTCACCATATCGCCGGTGACAAATTTCGCCTTTCCGATGGCCGCCACCAGAATATCCGCTTCGCCGCACAGCTGGGCCAGATTCTCGGTTTTCGAGTGGCAGATGGTCACAGTGGCATTCTCCCGCAGCAGCAGCATGGCTGCAGGCTTGCCCACGATGTTGCTGCGGCCCAGCACCACCACCCGCTTGCCTGCGATGGGCATGCCGGTGCTTTTCAGCATTTCGATGCAGCCCGCCGGGGTGCAGGGCAAAAAGCACTCTTCCCCGATCATCATCCGGCCCACGTTCACCGGCGAAAAACCGTCCACATCCTTTTCGGGAGGGATGGCAGCAATCACCGCCTGCTCGTCGATCTGAGCGGGCAGAGGCAGCTGAACCAGAATGCCGTGAACACTCCTGTCCTCCGCCAGCTGTTTCAGCTGTTCCAGCAGCTGGTCCTGCGTTGTGTCGGCAGGAAGGCGGAGCATCCGGCTCTCGATGCCGCACTCGCGGCAATCGGACTCCTTGCCCCGCACATAGACGGCACTGGCCGGGTCGTCACCCACCAGAACCACCGCCAGACAGGGGTTCACTCCCCCGGTCTTCAACTCCTCTATCTGACTGCTTACCCGCTGTTTGATGCGGGCGGCCAGCTCTTTGCCGCTGATGATCTGCGCCATGGCTTCCTCCTTATTCCACGGACAGAACTGCCCGTCTGCGTTTATTTTTCATCCAGTCCCTGCGTGAGCGAACTGTTCGTGGCCGCACGCTCCTCCGGGTCTACCGACAGCTGCGCAAAGCGGGCGTTTTCCTGCCGCACGCTTTCCTGCATTCCGGCATCCATCTCTGCCTGCTCCAGCTTCTGACGGATCAGAGAATCCCAGTCAAACGACTGCTGTTCCTTCTGCGCCTGTGCAAACTCTTTGTGAGAAGCGCTGGCGGGCAGCTGACGCTGCATTTCCTCCAGACTCACGCTCTGGCCCAGAGCATCCAGTTTGTCGGCCCAGTTTTCCCGGGCGGTCTGGAATTTCTTTTCCGCCGTCGTGCTCAGCGGCAGATCCACCATCAGCTCCCGTTTGCCGATCTTGCGGCGGATCACCACAATGGCGACTACTGCCGCCACCACGCTGACCAGAGCGACCAGCTGGCTGACCCGCAGATTCACACCCGGCAGCAACAGGCTGTCGGTACGCAGGCCCTCGATCCAGAACCGGCCCGCGCCGTACCACGCGGCATACATCAGCGCGATCTCGCCGTTGAAACGGCGTTTTTTCATGTAGGCCCACAGGGCGAAGAAGCCCACCGCACACCAGATACTCTCGTACAGGAAGGTGGGGTGCACCGGCATGCCTGGATCCACAATCACGCCTTCCTGGGCCAGAGTAGCCTGCCAGCTGCTCAGATAGTTGGCAGTGGCCTGACTGTACATGCCCCAGGGCAGGCTGGTGTTGGTGCCGAAGGCCTCCTGATTCACAAAGTTGCCCCAGCGGCCGATGGACTGCCCGATCAGAAAGCCCATGGCCACCAGATCAAAGGTGGCGGGAATGGACAGCTTGCGCCATTTGCAGGCAAGGCCGCCAAACAACGCCGCGCCGATTACGCCGCCGTAGATGGCAAGGCCGCCCTGACGGATGCCGATCATATCCGCAAAGCTCTCATAGGGTACCGGAGAAAAGATCACATAATAGGCCCGGGCGCAGATCACCGCGCACACACTGCCCACCAGTACCACGTCCACAAGGCGGTCGGCATCAATACCGAAATCCACCGCATAGTGGAAGGCAAACACCAGCGCCAGCAAAAAACCGGTGGCAATCAGCACGCCGTACCAGTAAACGTCCAACCCGCCAATGGTAAATGCCACCCGATTGATATTGAATTCCAGCCCCAGGCCGGGGAATTGCACCAGATTCGTCATGCGTTCTCCTCCTGCTTGGGCCAGATGATGACGGTGGACGAGCGTTCCGGGCGCAGCATGGTCTGCAGCGCCTCGTCCACTTCCTGCCGCGTCACGCTGGCCAGCGCCTCAATCTCCTCGGTCAGGCTGCGCTTACGGAAGAAGCTGCCGGCCAGAGCGGTGGCACTGTCCTCAATGTTTTCCAGATCCTGCAGCATCTCGCCATAGGACTGGTTCTTGCACAGGGTGAACAGCTCCTCGTCCACGCCATCCTTGCGCAGCCGCTCGATTTCCTCCAGCAGCATACCGCGCACCTTTTCCGGCTGCTCGGTCTCACCGGTGAAGAGGAAGCAGCAGCAACCGTCCAGCACAAGAAACTCGCCGCCGAAGCCCGGGTTCACCAGTCCCTGATCATAAAGGGTTCGGTAGAACCTGGTCATGCCGCCGCACACCAGCTCGGTGAGCATATCACAGATGATCTCGGCCCTGGCGCCTTCCACCGGGGCCTCCTTGAAGCCCACACCCAAGCAAGGCTTGGCCAGCTGCATGGAAAATTCCAGCCGCTCTCTGGCAACACTTTCCGGCTCCTGGGGTTGAATCCGCTTCACCGTGGCAGGCTTTGCGGGCAGCTTGGCCCGCTTGCAGGTGGCCAGCACCTGCTCAGTGGTGATATTGCCCGCCACCGCCAGAACCATATTGCCCGGGTTGTAGAAGCCCCTGCAGCAGTCGTACAGCATTTCCGGGGTGATCTGCGCAATGCTCTCCACCGTGCCGGCAATGTCGTTGCGGATGGGATGGTTGTGATACAAACAGCCAAACAGGCCGGTCATGATTCGCCAGTCCGGGCTGTCGTCGTACATTTTGATTTCCTGGCCAATGATCCCCTGCTCCTTCTGGATGGTCTCCCTGGTGAAGTAGGGCTCGTTTACCATGCTCAGCAGGATATCCAGGCTCTCGTCCACCTGCTGAGTAGCAGTGAACAGATAGCAGGTTTTGTCGAAGCTGGTGTAGGCGTTGGCTGCCGCGCCGGTTTTGGCAAACTTGGCAAAGGCGTCGCCGTCCTCGCTCTCGAACATTTTATGCTCCAGAAAATGGGCCACACCCGCGGGCAGACTCACCCGGCGGCCATCCACCTCAAATTCCAGATCGATGGAGCCAAAGCGGGTGCCGTAAATTGCGTGCACGCCGCTGTATCCGGGCATGGGCCGCACCAGAACGGTCAGGCCGTTTTCCAGTACCACCGATTCACAGGCCACGGCGGCGCGCACCGCCTGCATGGGTTCATTCTGCATGGCTGGGCTCCTCCTTTTTGGTCACAAGATAGCTCACCGAGTAGCGGAACCCGGAAAGAATGGCGCGCACATCCTCGGCGGTCACCTCGTTCAGCTGGCGGGCGGCCTGCTCGGGGGTATTCACGTTGCCGCCCCGCAGGATCTCGTTGTAATACCAGTTTTCCAATCCGGCCAGGCTGTCGCCCACACTGTTCAGACCGGACAGAATGCCCCGGCGGCTGTTTTCCAGCTCTTCTTCGGTGATGGGGCCGTTCACCAGATCATTCAGCTCCTTCAGGATGGCCTGCTCCGCCTTTTCGGCGTTGGCAGGCTCCACGCCGCTGTCCACCATCATGAAGGCGGTGGGCGAAGCGAAGCGGCTGGCGCAATAGTAGCAAAGGCTCTGCTTTTCCCGCACATTCAGGAACAGACGGCTGGTGGCGGAACCGCCGAACACGCTCATGGCCAGCCGGAAGGCATTCAGCTGCTCCGGCTTTGCGCACTGGTTCCAGGTAAACAGCATGCACAGCTTGGCCTGTACCAGATCCATCTCCTCCCGGAAATGCTCCCCCGGCTGCGCGGGCATGAACAGATAGTTTTCCAGCTGAGCCGGCTCACGCTGTACTCCGGCCAGCTTTTCCAGCGTCATGCGGCGTACCACATCCTCGTCCGCGCCCAGGCAGATCACGTCCAGCTGAGCGGTACGCAGCATCTCCTGGTAGGCGGCGGTCAGGCTCTCGCAGGTGACAGAGGGCAGATCGGCCAGATAGCCGTCCCGCTCAATGCCCGCGGGAGAATCGCCAAAGAATTTGCGCCGGGCCTGCCGCACGCAGTACAGGCGCTTGTCGTTGATCTCGCTTTCCAGCTGGCGGGCCAGAGTGGTCTTTTCAATTTCCACTGCCTCGCGGCTGAAGCAGCCGTTTTCAAAGTAGGGATCAAAGGCCACGCCGAACACAATGGCCGCGTATTCAGCGGTGAGGGCCTCGCCGTTCAGGGCAAACCGATCCTTGATGCCGGTGATGGAGACACTGAGCACCCGGCTGGCGCCCTGCATGCTGGTTTCCACCGAGAGGGCCGCGCCATACAGGCGGGCCAGCTTTCGGGTCAGCTGGGTCATATCCGGGCAGGCGGCATAGCCCCGATCCATCACCAGGGGCAGAAGAGCCTGATCGGTAGCCTTTTCCCGGCTGGCGGGAAACCGGAAATGCAGCGAGATCCGGCAGCGGTTGAATTTATCCGCCGGGATGCAGTTCAGATGCACCCCAGGCGCAAGGCATTCGCGTTGTAACATCGGTACTCCTTCGTTTCGAGGAACAAAAGCTGCGGCCCGCCTTCTCAGGCCTGACGCAGGTTCTCGTCCAGATATTCTTCCAGGCACAGGCCGCTGGCGGTGATGGCTTTTGCATTTTCCACACCCACATAGCGGTAGTGCCAGGGCTCATAAATAATGCCGGTAATGGCCTGTTTGTTCTCCGGATACCGGAGGATAAAGCCATATTCCGGCGCGTGCTCGAACAGCCACTTTGCGGCGTCTGTTTTGCCGAAAGCTTCGTCCAGATTCTGATGCTTCGGGGTCACAATATCGGCGGCAAGGCCGGAGTTATGCTCGGAATAACCGGGAACAGCCACCACAGTTTTGGCCTGATTATAGGCTTCCTCTTCCGTGCTGCCCTTATCCAGCCATTTCTGCTTTTCCGCATCAAACAGGCTCTGCTGATATTCCACGGCGCGGTAGCCGGAGCAGAGCATCAGGTCGATTCCCTCTGCCGCCGCGGCGTTTTTCATGTTGATGAAGGCGTCGGCCGCCACGGTGGCAAGCTCCTTGCCGGTGGATTCATCAGCCACCTTCACCTCCAGCGTGTCCTCCCAGCCATCCGGCAGCTTCACGTTGTTATTCACCAGTGTGAGCAGCCAGTCAGCATCGCCGCCACCAGTGGTGGCGGCGGTGCCGGTGGCGGAAGCCGAATCGGAGGTGCTGGCAGAAGCAGAGTCCGGGCTGCTGGCAGAGCCGGATTCCGAACCGCTGGCAGGCTCCGAAGTCGAATCGCCGCTGGCGGAAATGCTGGTGGAGCTGCTGATGGAGGTGGAACCGCTGGAAGAGTCCTTGTCCTTGGTGAACAGGCCCACCAGCTTGACCATGCCAAACACGATCAGCGCCAGAAGCGCCAGGCAGAGAATCGCAAAAATGATCCGATTACGGCGGATCTCCTTCTTGCGCCGTGCGCGGGCAGCAGCCCGGCGGCGGCGTTCGGCTTCGCTCATTTCACGGGGCGGATAACTTGGCATTTGGTGCAACACTCCTTAACTGTGAGGTTATGAACGGGGGCGCCTGAGCGCCCGGGCTTCCATTTTTCGATCGCGGTTTGCAAAACCTGTTTCATAGTTTCATATTATACACGTTTTTGCCCATACTGTAAACGTGCAAAGCTGCAAAGAAACTGTGAACGAATCGCCCGCAAACCAAAAAACGCCCCTTTGCATCCATTCGGCTCTGCAAAGGGGCGCTGCATAAAAGTTTAGTGGATGAAGGCGTCGTGGATGGCCGCCACAGCGCGGTCGGCGTCCGCCTTGTCGATGATGACGCTGATCTTGATTTCGCTGGTGGAGATCATGCGGATGTTCACGTTGGCCTCAAACAGAGCCTCGAACATACGGCTGGCAACGCCGGGGTTGCTCTTCATGCCGCCGCCCACCACGCTGACCTTGGCGCAGCCGGTGTCCACGGTGATATCCTTGCCGCCAAAGCGGTGCTGATTTTCCTTCAGTACCCGCAGCGCGGTGTCTGCGTCGCTCAGGGGCACGGTGAAGGTCAGGTCCTTATCGCCCTCACGGCCGGTGCCCTGCAGGATAATGTCCACATTGATGTTCTTCTGCGCCAGCACACCGAATACCTTGAACGAGGTACCGGGTACATCCGGCACATTCAGGATGGTGAGAACGGCCACGTCGGTGTCCTTGGCCACACCCTTGATCAGCATACCTTCCATATCGCTAGTAACCTCCTTAACAACTGTGCCGGGCACAGGATTCAGGCTGGAGAGCACTTCCAGCTCCACGCCGTATTTTTTTGCAAGCTCCACGCTGCGGTTGTTCAGCACCTGCGCGCCGGCGCCGGCCAGCTCCAGCATCTCATCGAAGGTGATTTCGTCCAGACGCTTTGCGCGGGAAATAAACCGGGGATCGGCGGTATAAACACCCTCCACATCGGTAAAGATCTGGCAGCGGTCTGCATGCAGAGCAGCCGCCAGCGCCACAGCACTGGTGTCGCTGCCGCCGCGGCCCAGGGTGGTAATATCCTCCATACGGTTCAACCCCTGGAACCCGGCCACGACCACCACGCGGTTGCGGGCCAGCTCACTTTCCACCCGCTCGCTGTCCAGCCGGCGGATGCGGGCCTTGGTGTAGGCCCGGTCGGTATGGAAGCCCGCCTGCCAGCCGGTCAGGCTGATGGCAGGCACACCCAGCTCGCTCAGGGCCATGGCCAGAAGCGAAATGGAGATCTGCTCACCGGTGGCCAGCAGCATATCCATCTCACGCTGAGAGGGATTGCTGGTAATTTCGGCGGCCTTCTGGATCAGGTCGTCGGTGGTGTCGCCCTGGGCGGAAACCACCACCACTACCTCGTTGCCCGCGTTGCGGGTGTTTGCCACGATGCGGGCCACGTTGAAGATCCGGTCCCGGTTTGCCACCGAGGTACCCCCGAATTTCTGCACGATCAACGCCATTGTTTCTCTCACTCCTCTATCCAAATGCGCACCGCCTGCAAAAAGAGCGGCCCGCCTGCACATATAATCTGCAAAATCCCGCTTTCCGGCAAAATCTCTGCCGAAAAGCGGCGCAGCACTTTACTATTTTACCACAGCGCCTGTGTTATCCGCAAGCATTCTGCGCAAAGAAAAGGCCATGGTTTCCGGCTGCTCCAGCAGTGCTTCCTCGGCTTTTTCAAAGAATTCGCAGTTATCCCGATGAACCACCGCCATGATGGTGGGGCCGGCGCCGGAAATATACACTGCATAAGCGCCCAGATCCCAGGCGATCTCGAATACCCGCTCGCCGCCGGGGATCAGAGGCAGTCGGTACTGCTGGTGCAGCGCATCCTTGGTGGCCACCCGCAGCAGCTCATAGTCACCGTCGCAGAAAGCGGCAGTGGCCAGCGCCGCGCGGGACAGATTGTACACCGCGTCCCGCCGATCCACGGTTTTGGGCAGCGCCGCACGGGCCTTTTCGGTAAGCAGCTTGAAATTGGGAATGAAGGCCGCGAAGGCCAGCTCTTCGTTGATCTCCTTACGGGCGGTGAACACCTGACCCTCGTCGAACACGCTGCTCACAAAGCCGCCCAGCATGGCGGGAGCCACGTTGTCCGGATGGCCCTCGATGGAGGTGGCCAGCGTGAGCATCTGCCGCTTGGTGAGCGGGTTGCCCAGCAGAGCATTTGCGCCCAGAATACCCGCCACAATGCAGGCAGAGCTGGAACCCAGACCCCGGGCCATGGGGATGGGGTTTTCCTGCCGGATGCGCAGGCCCTTGATGGGCTTGCCCAGCTGTTCATACACCGCCTTGGCCGAGCGGTAGATCAGGTTGGAGGTGCCGGTGGGCACCAGCGAACCGTCGCTGGCCATGATGTCCAGCTTATCCCACTCCTCCATGGTCACCGTGTTGTGAAGCGAAAGTGCAAGGCCCAGCGCATCAAAACCGGCGCCCACATTGGCGCTGGTGGCCGGGACAAGAATCTTGACTGCCATACTGCCTTTTCCTCCTTACTGCTCCAGCCGGCGCAGCTCCATCTGCACGCTGCCGCCCAGAGCCTTGACCTGACGGGCCGCCTCATAGAGCTTCTTCGGGGTAATGTTCTCGGCCAGATAGGCGGCCTGACCGCCATCGTCCGCCACAAGTTCGCCGGCGCCATACAGACCGGGCAGCATGGAGGCCGTAAGCCCCTTTACCCGCACATAATATGTGGCCGGTTCGCCGCTGGTGAGCGGAGCAGGCAGCTCGGGAGAGGGCTCCCAGAAAATACTGGTATGCACCGCCGCCCCCTGCTGAGCGGCCAGAGCCAGATCGGCAACAATGGCGCTGGCGGTAGGCAATTTGCCCGCACCGCGGCCATAGAAAAACACATCGCCCACCATGTCGCCCCGTACCAGCACACCGTTGAACACATCCTCCACACCGGCCAGCTGATTTTCCAGCGGCACCAGCATGGGTTCCACGCCCACCGCCGGGCCGGCTTCGGTCTGCCGGGCCCAGGCAATCAGCTTTACCGCACAGCCCAGCCGGGCAGCGGCACGCAGATCAAAGGGCTCCAGCCCCCGGATGCCCCGGGTGGGAATGTTCCGGGTGTGAACCTGTTTGCCAAAAGCAAGGCTGGCCAGAATGGCAATTTTGCGGCAGGCGTCCGGGCCGTCCACATCGTCCGAGGGGTCTTTGGTCTCCGCGTAGCCCAGCTGCTGCGCCTCTTTCAGTGCGGCGGAAAAATCCATATTTTCCCGGCTCATGCGGGTGAGCATATAGTTGGTGGTACCGTTCACAATGCCGTATACTTCCTTCACCTGATTGGCCAGCATGCTCTGACACATGGGGGTGATCAGGGGCATACCGCCGCCCACGCTGGCTTCAAACAGAAACGCCACACCCTTCTCTTTTGCCAGCGCCAGCAGCTCGGCGCCATGGGTGGCCACCAGCTCCTTGTTGCTGGTCACCACACTGCGGCCGCTGGCAAGCAGCGCCTTCACATAAGGATATGCGGCTTTCACGCCGCCAATGGCCTCTGCTGCCATGGTAATTTCCGGATCATTCAGAATATCGTCGATGCTGCTGGTGAACAGCTCCGGGTTTTCGGTAACCTCCAGCACCAGGATCCGCTTGACCCGAATTTCCTGACCTGCCCGTCGGGCAATGAGTTCGGCATTTTTCTGCAGCACATCCCACACGCCGCTGCCCACGGTACCGAAGCCCAGGATCGCAATGTTGATCATAAATCCTCCCCGCCCGGCGCACAGAGCCTGCCGGGCACTTGTGATAAAAATGGAAAAACGGCCTCCGGCCGTTTTGGGGGCGTTATACGCCCTGATGCACCTCGACCACCGCACGCTGCTGCGCCAGCTGGGCCAGCATCTCCTCAATGCTTACCCGAAGGGTATCGGTGCGGACGGTGACCTCAACCTTGGCCGCGCCATTTTCCGGAGTGGCCTGATTGATGGTAACCACGCTGCCGCCTGCTGCGGAAATCCCGCCCAGAAGCGCCTGCAATGCGCCGGTTTCATCCAGCAGGGTAGCCAGCACAGTGATGATCTGCTGGGTGCTGCGGGCATCGAAAATACAATCCTTATATTTATAGAACGCACTGCGGGAAAGATCCACCGCCCGGGTTGCCGCCGAGATGTTGCGGGCTTCGCCGCTGGCGAGCAGCTCCTTTGCCTTGAGAACCTTCAGAAACACCTCGGGCAGGACCGCTGCGTCCACCATCAGAAAATGCCGTTTCATGCTGTTTTGTACACCCCTTGAACACATTTGTTTTTACGCATGTGTATAGTGTACCACTTTAGCGTATCAAAACGCAAGATGCTGTTTTAATTTTGTGAAAACCCGCACATTTCTCACCCGCGTTCTATTTTGTATGCACAGAATGCACAAAAAAGCCCGCTGTGCGTTCACGGCGCACAACGGGCTTTTTAAATCAGGGGTTACGGATGCATGGCGCAGGTGCCGGGCATATTATCCTCGGTATAGTAACCGGTCTGCCGGTTGGGGCAGTTGGGGCCCGCCAGATCACCGCTGTCGGTACAGAAGGCGGCGGTCTTTACATCCTCGCTCACCGGGAACTGCTTGACCTCCAGGCCCTCCTGCACAGTCTCCATATAGGATTTCCATACCTTCTGGATGGCCTTGGCGTTCTTGGCGCCCGCCTTGCTCATATCATACGGCTTATCATAGCCCCACCACATGCTGGTCACATAGTAGGGGGTCAGGCCGACAAAGGTATAGTCCTTGTTATCGGTGGTGGTACCGGTCTTGGCAGCTGCTTCCATCTCGCCGCTGGGCTTCATGCCGCTGGCGGTACCGCTGGAACCCAGAACGCCCTGCAGCAGCCGGTTCATGATCATGGCAGTGCTTTCCTTGATGGCCTGGGTGTGCACCACGTTGACCTCATTGTCGATCAGCACCTCGCCGGTGGTGGCATACTCCACACGGGTATACAGGTGCGGGGTCACATACTCGCCGCCATTGCCGAACATCAGATAGGCGCCCGCCAGCTCGATGGGAGTGGCGCCGCCGTTCTGGCTACCCAGCACAATGGGAGCAAGGTCCATATCGTTTTCATTCAGGTGAGACATGCCCACAGTATCCTTGGCAAAGGTGTACATAGACTCCACACCCACCAGCTGGCCCACCTGCACCGCAACGGTGTTCAGGGACTTAGCCAGAGCGTAGTTCACATTCACGGTGCGCTCGCCGTGGCCGGTGCTGGTCACATAGTTCTGAGGCCAGTCGCGCCAGATGCCGGGATTGGCCAGTACCTCGGGTGCGTCGTTTTCGAACATCTTGTCCCGGTACTGCGGATAATTGTTTTTCTGGTTATCCAGCAGCACCTTGCCAACACCCATATCCACAAAGTTGGTGGAGTAGTTGATCCAGCCCATATCAATGCCCAGAGAATAGGCGGCGATGGGCTTCATGGTAGAACCGGTCTGCCGTGCCACATTGGCCCGGTTCAGGCTCAGATCGGTGGTCTTTTCACCCAGACCGCCCACCAGCGCCTTGATCTCACCTTCGTAGTTCATGGTGACCATGGCCACCTGGCTGTGAACCGTCTTATAATAGTAAACCTTGCCGTCCTTGTCGGTCTTGGTCTTGAGGGTGCCGTCCTCGTTGTAAACAACGCCCTTCTCCTCGGCCAGATCCTCCTCGGTCTTGCTGCCAAGCTCGAACTCCTCTTCCCGTTCCATCCAGGGAATGCTCTCGTCCTCGTTCAGCAGCATCTTTTCCATCTCTTCCTGCAGATAGGGATCCACAGTGGCGTAGATGCGCAGACCGCCGTTGAAGATCTCGTTCTCTGCCTCAGCCTCGGTCCAGCCCAGCTCGTCCACCAGCTGCTGCTTCAGCGCGGTGTAAACCGCATCGCTGAAATAGGAGCGAACGCCGGTGCTGGTGGAGCTGTCGGTATCCGTCTCGGCCAGAGTCAGGGGCGAATTCACCGCCTCATTATACTCTTCCTCGGTCAGATGGCCCTGCTCGTACATGTTTTCCAGCATCACATTACGGCGCTGCAGATGCTCTTCCGGGTTTTTGTAGGGATTGTAGGTATTGGGGCTCTTGGTGATGGCCGCAATGCTGGCGCATTCGGCGGCGGTCAGCTGGCTCAGATCATCCTTGCCAAAGTACTGGATGGCGCCTGCCTTTACGCCGGCAGTGTTGCCGGTGAGGCTGATGGTATTCAGATAGGTCTCCAGAATCGTGTCCTTATTGTATCGGTTGTCCAGACCCCAGGCGCGGAAGATCTCACGCACCTTGCGCATGGCGTCCTGCTCATCGTCGCCGGTAAGGTTCTTGATGAGCTGCTGCTCCAGGGTGGACGCACCCTGCCGGCTGCCAAACAGCTTGATGGGGGTGTACTCATTGATGGCCGCGGCGATGGTACGCTTGAAGCTCACGCCGTGGTGCTCGTAGAAGTCCTTATCCTCGGTGCAGATAAAGGCCCACTTCAGATACGGGCTGGACTCGATCTCGCTCAGCTCGGCCCACTCACGGTTATTGGTGCGGTAGAAATCCTCGTATTCCACCCACTCGCCGGTCTCATGGTCCTGCGCCATGATCCAGGTGGTCTGGGCCAGCTTGACCTCGGTCAGGTTCAGATTGTCGTCAGCAGTGGCTTCCACCAGATACAGGCTCAGTGCCACAGCCACCACGCTGGCAACCATCACACCCAGGCAGATGCATACAGCGATGAACCGGAACAAACCGCCGAAGAAACGGCGCACACCACTCTTTTTCTTTTTGGGGGTATGTCCGCCGGAACGGGGCGCACCGGAAGAGCCCTGCCCGCCGCTTCTCGGCGCACCGGTGCTGCGCTGGGCGCCGACCGCCGCACTGCGGTTGACCGTGCGCTGCGTACCCGCACCGGGCGTACGGTTTACCCGGCGGGGTGCACTCTGGCCACTCTGGCTGTTCTGCGGGCGCCGGATATTGCGGTGTTCGTTGTTTTCGATGGGGACCGCCTCCTTTGCGGAAATGATTCATTGTTTTATTTCAGGCATCGCCGCAGGGTATTTTTGCCCCGGGCAGCCCTGCCAAAAAACGCCGAAGCCGTTTTTTCAGCAAAGCCGGGCAGACCCTGAAAGCCGTTTTCAGAAGGCTTTCACATTCAGGCCCTACCCTGCCTATTTTGATATTATACCACAACTGCCTGCCGCAAGTACAGCAAAAACCGAATTTCACATCTGTCCGTTTGAAACCGCCCTGTTCGGGCCATACTGTTTTCAAAGAGGTGAATCACTATGCCGAAAGTATGGATCTATCTTCTTGCTCTGCTCTGTGCGCTGGGGCTTGCTGCCAGCGTGGCTGTGTTTACGCTGCGCCCTTTCGAAGAAGAAGCACCCGAAAGCAGCTATACCCTGCGGGACTGGCACGGCAGGCTGGCCCTGTTCGAATCCGGTGAAGCGGAGCAGCCGGTGGAGGTGTACGATGTTTATACCCACCTGCTGCCGGAAAACGATGTGCTGAGCCTGCAGGCGGGCATCCCGCTGGAAAACCGTGAACAGCTGCAGCGCCTTTTGGAGGATTTTGGCCTGTGACGCGTTGCGTGCCGCCGGGGTTTATAGTATAATCAAACTGAATGTGACGGGCCCCGCTTGCGCCCGTGGCTTTGACCGCCGCTTTCCGGCAGGTCATGATTTGTGCAAGGAGGAATTTTGCCGTGAACTGTTTTGATTATCCTCTGGACCCGGCCTATCTGCTGCAGAAAAAGCGCAGCCTCAAGCGCCAGCTGCTGGAGAAACAGGGTCTGATTGAGAAAAAGGTCGCCATTATGAGCGGCAGCACCATTGGCGAGATCAAAAATATTCTGGAACTGTTTTTGCTGGAAAACGGTATCAAGCCCACCTTCCACGAGGGTGCCTATGCCCTGTTCTATGAAAACCTGGTGTTTGACGACGGCTCGCTGAAGGAGTTCGCCCCGGATGTGATCTATATCCACACCAGCGTGCGCAACATCAAGCTCTGGCCGGACATTTCCGACGAGCCCGCCCGGGTGGAGGAAAAGCTGAACGCGGAATACAGCCGCTTTGAGCAGGCCATCCGCGCTGCGCTGGCTTTCGGCTGCCCAGTCATTGCCAACAACTTCGATCTGCCGGTTTACCGGGTGATGGGCAACCGGGAGGGCGTGGACTGCCACGGCCGGGTGCGCTTCGTGCGCCAGCTGAACGAAAAGCTGGCTTCTCTGGCCGAAGCCACCCCGAACCTTTACCTGAACGATCTGGCTTACCTGCAGGCGGTACACGGCATGGACGCCTTCAGCAGCCAGACTGCCTGGTACGCCTACAAGTACGCGGTGAGCATCGACTGCATCCCCTACCTGTGCCAGAGCGTGGCCAACATCATCAAGAGCCTGCTGGGTAAGAACAAAAAGGCCCTGGCGCTGGATCTGGACAACACCCTGTGGGGCGGCATCATCGGTGACGACGGCCCCGAGGGCATCGTGATGGGCAACGAAACCCCCGCCGGCATGGCCTACGCGGAGTTCCAGAGCTACTTAAAGGAGCTGTCCAAGCTGGGCATCCTGTTGAACGTGTGCAGCAAGAACGAGGAGAAGATCGCCCTGACCGGCTTCGAGCGGGCAGACACCGTGCTCAAGCGGGACGATTTCCTCTGCTTCAAGGCCAACTGGGAACCCAAGAGCCGGAACATCGCGGCCATGGCCCAGGAGATCAACATCCTGCCTGAGAGCTTCGTGTTTGTGGACGACAACCCCGCCGAGCGGGAAATCGTGCGCCAGGAGCTGCCCGGCGTGACCGTGCCCGAGCTGGGCGCACCGGAGGAGTACATCGCAGCCATCGACCGCAGCGGCTACTTCGAGGTGACCACCCTCTCGGCCGACGACAAGAAGCGGGCCAGCATGTACAAGCAGAATCTGGAGCGGGCCCAGCTGGAGCAGAGCTTCGGCGATTACAACGACTATCTGAAGAGTCTGGAGATGCACTGCGAGATCGGCGCCTTTGACGAGCCCCACGCCGAGCGCATCACCCAGCTGATCAACAAGACCAACCAGTTCAACCTGACCACCCGCCGCTACACCGCCGCCGAGATCGAAAGCATTATGACCGATCCGGGCTACATCACCCTGTACGGCCGCCTGGTGGACAAGTTCGGTGACAACGGTCTGGTCACCGCCATGATCGGCCACATCGAGGGTAATGTGCTGGATATGGGCCTGTGGATCATGAGCTGCCGCACCTTCAAGCGCCGGCTGGAGCACGCCATGTTCGATGAGATGGTGCGCCGCGCCGCTGCTGCCGGTGTGGAAAAGATCGTGGGCCACTACTATCCCACCGCAAAAAATTTGCTCGTTCGCGATTTTTATGCTACAATCGGTTTTGAACAAACCGCCCAGGACGACCAGGGCAACCTGACCTTCGAATTCACCGGCTTTGCAGGCTACGAGCCCCAGTGCGGTGTGATGGAGATCGAGATCGTTTAAAAAGGAGTTTTTCAAATGGATAAGCAGAGCATTTTTGACGCCGTACAGCAGATCTTCCGCGACAACTTCGACGACGAGGAGCTGGTGATCACCCGCGAGACCTGCGCCGACGACATCGAGGATTGGGACAGCCTGGAGCAGATCAACCTGCTGACCGCCATGGAGAAGAAGTTCGGCCTGAAGTTCAAGCTGGATGACGTGCGCGGCCTGGAGAACGTGGGTGACCTGCTGGATCTGATCGAGCGTCTGACCGCGTAAACAATCGCAAAAAGGGGCTGGGCTGCGGGCCCGGCCCCTTTTCTGTTTGAGCCCTTTTTCAAAGGAGGACATATCCATTATGAACAGCTACACTCTGGCGGACATCACCCCCGGTATGACCGAAAGCTTCACCGTAACCGTGACCGCCGAAATGATGGATGCTTTTTATGCCATCACCGGCGACAACAGCCCCATCCACATGAGCGAAGAATACGCCGCCGGGCGCGGCTTTCCCGGCCGGGTGGTTTATGGCATGCTGGGCGCCAGCTTCTTTTCCACGCTGGCGGGTGTTTACCTGCCCGGTGAACACTGCCTGCTGCACAGCGTGGAGTCCAAATTCGCCAAGCCCATCTTCATCGGCGACACCCTGACCATCACCGGCAAGGTGGACGAGGTAAACGATGTGTTCGGCGAAATCACCATCAAGGCAACCATCACCAATCAGGACGGCAAAAAAGTGACCCGCGGCGTCATCAAGGCGGGCGTGGCAAAATAAGGAGGACTTTATGGGCAATGTATATCTGATCACCGGCGCTTCCAGCGATGTGGGCTGCGCGCTGATCGAGCGGCTGTATCAGGAGGGCGATCTGTTCATCGCCCAAGGCGCGGGCGATCTGAAGGGGCTGGCCGACCTGTGCAAGGCGCACCCCGGCACCATCCGCACCTACGATGTGGATCTGACCAATGAGGCGGCGCTGTGCGCCTTTATCGAGGACGTGCAGAAGAACTGCCCCGCTCCCACCCATTTTGTGCACCTGCCCGCCCTGCGGGTGGTAAACACCAAATTCAAGAAGTTCGACGAGGAGCGTTTCGAACTGGACCTGTCGGTGCAGGTGCGCAGCGCGGTAGCCCTGTGCAAGGCCTTCGTGCCCGCCATGGCCAAGGCCAGAAAGGGCCGGGTTCTGTTCATGCTCACCAGCTATCTGCTGGGTATGCCTCCCAAGAACACCGCCGCCTATGTGATGGCCAAAAGTGCTCTGGCCGGTCTGGCCAAAAGCCTGGCCGCAGACTACGCCAGCTTCGGCGTAACCGTTAACTGCGTGGCCCCCAGCATGATGGAGACCAAGTTCCTGGCCGAGACCAGCGACCTGATCGTGCAGGCCAGCGCCGAGGCCAACCCCATGGGCCGCAACGCCCGCCCCAGCGACGTGGTGCCCGCCATGGCCTTCCTGCTCAGCGATGAGGCTGGCTTCATCACCGGCGTAACGTTGCCCATCACCGGAGGCAGCGCCTTATGAGCGATTCTCTGACCCTGCGTCTGGCCTGGCCGGAGGAAGCTGACCGGGTAATCGCGTTCATCAACGAAAACTTCGACTGGAAGCTTCCGCTGGTGAACCTGCCGGAATATTTTGATTTTTACTACCGCAGCGGCAATGCGCTGCAATATGCGCTGGCCGAGGAAAACGGCAAGTTGCTGGCGGTAGCCGGATACATCCGGGCCAACGAATCTCCCACCCCGGACATCTGGGTCTCGGTGTGGGTGGCAAAAAAGGGCCACAACGGCGTGGGGCTGGACCTGATGAACGCCATGCCCCGGCTCACCGGCGCTTCGGTGGTAGCCTGCAACAATATCCGCCCCAAAACCATGGCCTTTTACCGGTTTCTGGGCTGGCACGCGGATCGGGTGCCTCACTACTACCGCCTTTCCGGTCAGGTGACCTACACGCTGGCCCGTGTGGCAGACCCCACCGTGCTGCCGGTGAGCGGCGACCTGACGCTGGAGCAGGTGAACAGCCCGGAACAGCTGGCCGAGCTGGGCCTGCCCGAAACGCCCCACACCCCCAAAAAGGATCTGTGGTACCTGACCCGGCGTTATTTTGCCTTTCCCCATCTTACTTACGATGTGTACTGCGCCCGGGAGAATGGCGTCATACTGGCATATCTTGCGGCCCGCGTGGTGGACAGCGGCTGCGGCAAGGTGCTGCGCATCGTGGATTTCATTGGCCGGGATGAAACCCTTCCCCGGCTGGGCAAGGCCATTGATAACCTGCTCCATGCCGCCGGTGCGGAATATGCCGAGTGCTACTGCGCCGGTATCCCCGCTGAGGTGTTTGCGGCGGCAGGCTTCTGTGAGCGGGAAGAGGGCAGCGAAAACATCCTGCCCAACTATCTGACTCCTCCCCTGTTTGAGAACACGGAATATTACTACTTCACCAGCTGCCCGGATCAGTTCGTGCTGTTCAAGGCAGACGGTGATCAGGACCGGCCCAATCTGACCGTAGACTGATTTTCCAGACAAAAAAGGCACCGTGACGGCGCGAAGCGCACGTTCACGGTGCCTTTTTCTTATCATTTCCGGAAACCCTTACGCCAGGCAACTCTTAGCCCAGGCTGCAGCAGCTTCCAGATCATCGGCGTTCGGATGTGCCAGTGCTGCGTCGAAGTTTTCGATAAGCATTTTGTAGCGGGCATTTTCCGGCTCCTTGGCCTGCATGGCCTCGTAACGGCTGCGCACCGCCTGAGGCATCCGGCCCTGACACATGAAGCCGCCGCCATACACCGCCCCGGCGGGCAGATTTTCCCGCACGCGGGCCAGAATCTGATCGAAATACTGCTGGCTCTGGCCAAAACCGGCGGTGCCGAACAGATATACGGTCTTTCCGTCTGCCTGCTTCAAAAGCTCCGCCACCTTTTCGTCGCAGCTGCCCTTATCGGTCCAGAAGCCCACAAACAGTACTTCCGCCTGCAGCGCCGCTGTATCCGGTGCGCCGCAATACACCAGCTCCCCGGCGGGAAGCTGCTTTTCAATTTCCTCAGCCAGCTGGCGGGTGTTGCCGGTGTTGCTGGAGTATACAATGGAATAACGCATAATTGATTTCCTTTCCTGCACAATTGCAGATCGCCGCTGCTTCAGCGGCTGGGGTGAGTAATTATTCACTGCAAGTTTCCTTGCGGATGGCTTTGCGCACCGGCCCGGGAGCCGATTCCATGGGGGATTTGGGCATGGGAATCCCAGCCATTGCCTTCTGCAGCAGCGCTTTCAGCTGTGCCACCTCTTCCGGGCTCATGCCTTCGGTGCGCTGCGCTTCCCACTGGTAAAACCACCGGCCGGCCTGCACAAAGGCATCCCGGCCCTGTTCGGTCAGCTCCAGCACCACCGCCCGCTTATCCTGCTGGGAACGGGTACGGGTCATGAAGCCCTGCTGCACCAGCTTTTCCACCGAGCGGGTGGTATGGCCGCTGTCCGCCCCGATTACCGAGGCCAGCTCTCCCGCCGAGCAGCCCGGATGCCGCCCCACATACAGCAAAAAGTAAAGCAGCCCCTGCGAAAGCCCCAGCTCCTTCAACCGCTGGGCGCAGAACTGGGTGAAATCCCCCCGCAGAAGATTGATATAGAACGCAAGTGTCTGTTCCATGTCCCGTCTCCATCCTCTTTTATTTTTCCTGACAAAATCAATTATATGAATTTATTTGCATTTGTCAAGTATTTTACTCAAAAAAGAGGCGCTCTCCTCTGTTTTACAAGGAAAGTGCCTCTTTTGCTTTGCTTTGTGGCGACCGGAATCAATTCGCCCGGATGCCGCTCACGGTCTGGTCAATGATGCTGTCCATAATCTCGCGGGTCATGGAGCCCTGCAGATAACCGAACAGATTGCCGTCGCTGTCGATCATGAAGGTGGTGGGGAAGGCGGAGATGCCGTAGTCCATCAGCACATCGCCGGTGGTGTCCATCAACACCGGATAGGTGTAACCGCCTTCCTCCAGAAAATCTGCAATGCCGTCCGCATCCAGCGTCTCCTGATTGAAGGGGTTGGCATCGCTCTTGGGTGCGGCCACGCCCAGAATGATCACATCACCGGTATTTTCTCCGTAATCCAGATACAGCTGCTGGATGTCCGGCATTTCCTTCTTGCAGGGACCGCACCAGGTGGCCCAGAAGTTCAGGAACACGGTCTTGCCCTTGTAGTCGGAAAGGGTATGTTCGTTGCCGTACTGGTCCACCATAGTGAAGTCCGGCGCGGCAATCACCGGATATTCTTCCTCCTCCGGGCTGCTGGCTGCATTCTCCGGCTGGCTTGCTGCCTCGGACTCTGCCGGTTCACTGGTCGCCTGCGGCTGGCTCGCGGGCTGAGAATCGGGCTGGCTGCTGCTTACCACCTGGGACGAAGATACCCCAGCGCCGGAAGTGCCCACGCCGGACAAATACCCGGTGAAACTGTTCATCCAGCCGGTGAACATCATCAGACCCATCAGGATCAGCAGCACACCGCCTGCCTTGGCCGTATATTTGAGCCAGGAAGTGTGGCGGCGGAAGAAGGAAAGCACCTGACTGGTGAACAAGGCCACAAGCAAAAAGGGCAGCACGAAGCCCAGGGTGTACACACCGATGAGCAGAAAGCCCTGTGTCCGGGATGCGGAGGAACCGGCCATGACCAGCACACTGGTGAGAGCGGGGCCCACACAGGGAGTCCAGGCAAAGCTGAAGGTGAATCCCAGAATCAGCGCAGTGAGCGGGTTCATGCTGAACCGGTTCAGGTCAAAGGGCAGGCGGTGCTCCTTTTGCAGAGCGTCCACCTGCAAAAAGCCCACCTGATACAGGCCCAACAGCATGATCAGAATACCACCCAAGCGGGCGACCAGCGCCCGGTTTCCACTGAGCAGCTTGCCCAGCGCCGTGAAACCCAGCCCCAGCATGAAGAAGGCGAAGCTCACGCCCAGAACGAAAAACAGGGTGTTGCGCAGCGCAATACGGCGGCGCTGCTTATCAGTCAGGCTGGCACTGGCCGCGCCGCCTGCCAGATAGCCCAGATAGAGCGGCACCAGCGGCAGCACGCAGGGCGAGAAAAAGCTGAACAATCCCTGCACAAACACCGTAAATACCGAAATACTGGTTTCCAGATTAAACCCCATAAACGAATGGTCCTCCCATAATAAGAATTGGTATCAGTATAGCAAAAGCATCTGGTCTGCTACTGTGCCATAATCACAAACCGTATGAGCATTTGCCTTGTGCACACAAAAAGCGGCCCACCTGCCTGGGGCGGGACGAAAGGCGAAACCGCCGGAACGTCTCTCTCCAGGGCAGGCGAACCGAACCGCCCTGTTTTCAATTTCTTTTATGCCAGGCTTACTTGGCAGCGCGGCGCTTGCCGGCCTTTTTCAGGTTCGGCTTGGGCGCGGGCTTCGGAGCCTCCACGGGCTTCGCGGCTTCCGCAGCCTTCTTTTCCTCCGCGGCTTTCAGAGCCTTCTGTTCCTCGGCAGCCTTCAGAGCCTTTTGCTCTGCTGCGGCCTTCAGGGCCTTTTGCTCCTCTGCCGCTTTCAGGGCCTTCTGTTCCTCTGCGGCCTTCAGAGCCTTCTGCTCCTCTGCCGCTTTCAGAGCCTTCTGCTCTTCCGCTTCCTTCAGCGCTTTGGTCGCTTCAACCGCAGGCTCAGCCTTTTTGCGGGTTGCACGGGGCTTCTTCGCCGCCGGAGCCTCTTCGGCCTTTTTCTCTGTGGTTTTCTTGACCGCAGTCTTGCGCGCAGTGGTCTTTTTTGCAGGTTTGGTCTCTTCGGCAGGAGCAGCTTCGGTCTCAGGCTCAGCCTTCTTGCGGCTGGTCTTTTTGGGCTTCACTTCCTCCACAACCCACAGCTGGTTGTCGCCGTTCACATCCTGCCAGATCTGCAGGCGTGCGCCGTTATCCTGGCTCATGCCCACCACGTCCAGGCACTTGCCGGACAGATTGGACTTGATCTTTACGCGGCCGTCGCCGGTATTCTCCAAAACCCACAGCTGGCTGGAGCCGCTGGTGCCTTCCCACTGGTGCAGCCAGGTGCCGTCCACTACACCGCCGGCAATCAGGTCAAGCATCTTGCCGGTGAAGCGGTTGCGGATACGATACACGCCTTCCCCGGCGCGCACGAACGCCCACTGCTGCCACTCTTCGCCCGCGTAATCCCACAGCTGAATGGCTGCGCCGTTTTCGGTGTTAAAATCCGCCACTTCAACAACCTTGCCATTTGCACTTGCAATGGTGTAGAATTTATCAGGACTGATTACCGTTTGAACCGTCTTTTTCATGATGTTCGCTGCTCCTTCCTTATCTGAAACCTCAAACCAAGCCAGCCGTACGACCCTCTCTCCTCCAAAGCTGACGCATTTGCTTTGTGCTTAGTTTCTTGCCTGATTATACCATATTATTCTGCTAAAATCCAGTGGTTGCACGCCTGCGAAGAATACTTCACAATTGCGTCAAGTTTCGACAAAAGCCGCACACCACGTTTCAGGAGGTCTCCTCATGCGATATTCCAACGTAATCTCCGCCCGCTTTCTCAGCCGCCCAAACCGGTTTATCGCCCGGGTGGAGCTGGAAGGGCAGGTGTTGAACGTCCATGTAAAAAATACCGGTCGCTGTGCCGAACTGCTGCGCCCGGGCTGCACCGTCTATCTGCAGCCCGGTGATAACCCTGCCCGCAAAACACCTTATGATCTGATTGCTGTGGACAAGGCCGGCCTTCTGGTGAATATGGATTCTGCTGCCCCCAATCAGGCGGTGGCGGAGTGGCTGGCCGCAGGCGGCATCGGCCCGTTGGACGAACTGCGCGCCGAATATAAGCTGGGCGCTTCCCGCTTCGACTTTTTCGCCCGCCGGGGTGAAGAAAAGATTCTGATGGAAGTAAAAGGCTGCACATTGGAGGATGGCGGCTTCGCCCGTTTCCCGGACGCCCCCACCCTGCGGGGGCTCAAGCACGTGGAGGAGCTGACCACACTGGCCGGGCAGGGCTGGCGCTGCTATGTGATGATCCTTTTGCAGATGGAGGGAATGAAGCAGTTTTCTCCCAATTGGGCCACCCATGCAGACTTCGGCCACGCGCTGCGCCGGGCAGTGGATGCGGGCGTCACACTGCTGGCTTACGACTGCCGCGTCACCCCTTCCAGCCTGACGGTGAACGCCCCGGTTCCAGTGGACCTGACCCCGCCGAACCCTTTCGCATAACATGCTCCATTACACCATAGAGCACGCTCCGCCGGGGCGTGCTCTGTTTTTTGCCCCGAAAGAATGGCAGCAACACAAAAGATGTGCTACACTGAGAAAAAGACATCTGACTCCATCTCTCAAAAAGTGAGGTGCACCTCCATGAAAGTTTCCTCGTTTGTGCAATTTGCCGCCTTTGGAGCAAAAACCATCCTGCTGGGGAAAAAAGACCCCATTCTGGGCACCATTATCCTCACGGACAAATGTAACCTGCACTGCAAGCATTGCTCGGTAAACAACATCACCGGGGTTATCTATCCATACCGGCAGATTCGCCGGGAGATGCAGCAGCTCTATGCTATGGGCGTGCGCATTCTGTTTTTCTGTGGCGGTGAGACCTTTTTGTGGCATAGCGACGGCCACAACCTGCGGGATCTGGTACAGGAAGCAAAGCAAATGGGCTTTTTGATTGTAAACGTCGTCACCAACGGCACTTTTTCACTGGATTTGCCGGAAGCAGACTTGATCCTGCTCAGTCTGGACGGCGACCGATCCCGACACAACGCCATCCGGGGTGACACCTACGACACAATTTTAAAAAATGTAAACAACGCTACGGCAGACAACATCTGTTTTTACATGGCCATCAACCAGATCAACAAAGGTGCTGTGGCCCATGTCTGCCGCCTTGCCCGGGATTTAAAGAACGTGCGGGCAGTCTCGTTCAATTTTCACACCCCGTACCCGGACACACAGGATCTGGCCCTCAGTAAGCCGGACAAAGCCCGCTGCTGCCGTACCATCACCCGCATGATGAAAGAAGGAGCTCCGGTGTTCAACCTGAAAAGCGCCTTCCCATACCTGATCCACAACCGGTTTCCTACTCCCTGCCACCAGTGTGTGGTAATGGAAAACGGGGTGCTGTCCACCTGTGGGCGCTGCATTCATGAACCGGGTCTGTGCAGCCGGTGCGGCTATTTCTTCGTGGCGGAATACACCCTGTTGTTCCACGGCGATCCCAGAATCATCTGGGACATGCTGTGGACCTATCTGAAATATATCTAGGAGGTGCGCCATGTCTTTGCCAACCACCCTGACCCGGATGTGGCTGACCCGCTCGGTGCAGCCCTTCCGTTTTTACAACGAGGCCGACCAGCAACTCCGGTTTTCCCATTGCGAGAATCTGGGCCTTTATGTGCATATTCCCTTCTGCCGCAGCATCTGCAATTTCTGCCCCTACTGCAAGGTGGTTTACTCCAAGGACCTCTGTAACCGGTACATCGATGCTCTGATTCGTGAGATTCATCTGGTGGGCAGCCAGCACCCCGGCAAAAAAGCCGTGACCAGCCTGTATTTCGGTGGCGGCTCTCCCGCTCTTGCCGCCAACCGCCTGAGCGAAATCATCGCCGCGCTTCAAGAACATTTTACCGTCAGCCAGGGCATCGGGGTGGAACTGCATCCCGCCGACGTAACCCCACCCGTGCTGCGCACCCTGAAGGCTGCGGGCGTAACCAAAATCAGCATCGGAGTACAGTCCTTCCAGCCAAAATTCCAGAAGATTCTGGGGCGGTCTGACACAAATGCAGAGACTTTGCGGAAAGCGCTGGCTCGGATGCCGTTTGAAACCGTTTCGATGGATTTCATTTTTGCCCTTCCCGGCCAGACCTTCCGGGATCTGCGAGCAGACATCGACACAGCCTTCCGGAACGGGGCAAATCATGTGGCCATCTATCCCTTCATCGATTTCACCTTTACCGAAAGCACCATCCCCGCCATGCCCCGGCGGCAAAAGCGCACTCTACTGGACGCCATCACCCGTTACTGTACCCACCGAGGGTATGTTCGTACCTCCATCTGGACCTTTGCCAAAAACGGGCAGGCCAACTATTCTTCCATGACTCGGGATAATTTCCTGGGGTTTGGCTGCTCAGCCACCACCCTTTTGCGAGATCAGTTCAAAATCAACACCTTTTCGGTACCGGAATACTGCCGCCAGGTGGATGCCGGTTTTCTTCCCACCGCGCTGACCCTTCGCTTCACCGCCCGTCAGCGGATGGTCTATTATCTGTTCTGGACGGCATACAGCACCCAAGTAGACCCCAGGGCATTTGAGCGTTTTTTCGGTGTTCCTCTAAGCAAGGTGTACGGTGCTGAACTGCAATTGGCCCGGTTGCTTGGGTTCATAAAAAAGGAAAACAGTATCTGGCATATGACACCCCGCGGGGCATTTTACTACCATCATTACGAAAATTTTTATACGCTGGCCTACATCGACAAAATGTGGGGCATTTTGCGCAGGGAAGCGTTTCCCGAACAACTCGAACTGTGAACAGTAAAACAGCGCTCTGGTTTTTCACCAGAGCGCTGTTTTTGTTTCGGGCACTTTAGCCCGCAAGCTTCATATTCTGATACCGCTGGGTGAGGTACTCGTCCGGATACTGCTCATCCAGGAACTGCTGCACTGCATTGGTGGCAGGAATGCCTTTTTCCCGCTGGTCCATGCGCCCCAGCGCCATGCAGGAGAGCGCCACATCCACTGCCAGCAAAACCACCAGCACCCAGGTGAGTATCTTGCCCACCTTCATGGGGATTTTCTCGATCAGGGCCGAAATGCGGGGATAAACCTCCTTCACCCAGACCACTGCGGCAATGCCCCAGAATACACAATACAACAGGTTGATACGACCATTCAGGTTAAAGGGGATTTTGCTGTAATCCCAGAACACCTTGCCGAACAGCTTTTCGGTAACCACGCTGCACATGTACTCGTACACGCCGCCCATGAGCGCACCGCCCACAAAAATGTAACGGTCGCTCTTGTCCATCAGGCCGCGCAGTACCACAGTGAGGATCGCCGCCCCCAGGCCCCAGACCACGCTGAACGGACCATACAGAAGGCTGCTGCGGCTCATCAGAACGCCGGAAGTGCCCCACACAAACACCGTCTCGATCAGATCACCCACAAAGGCACCGATCAAAAACAGCCAGAACAGCTTATAGAAGCCAATGCCTGCCGCAAACACGTTGGCGTCAGGGCATTCGTCCTCGGCGGACAGTCGGGTCAGATTGGGGAAGGCCTTGGCCAGATGCCGCTTCTGATACCCCTGATACCAGCCCAGCGTGCGGGTGGTCAGCCCATCGCCAATGGTTTCGCTGGCCTGCTGAAGATATTCGGCAATGGGCTCGCTCATCTTCCAGCGACGGCGCACCGCATGTACGCCATATACCATAACCAGCGCGTCCACTGCCAGAATGATCGCCAGAACCAGCGCCAGAATCTGCAGCGCAATGGCCGGCAGGAAGCTCAGGCCCCAGTGCAGCACCGGCGTCAGGAAACGCACCGCCAGAGCTACCAGAACACCCTTGATCAGCGAGCTTTCCAGGCAGATATAGCCTTTCAGGTTCATGGGGCGATCAGAGTAATCCCACCAGCGGCGGCCGAACTGCCGTTCCAGAATGACGCCGGCCACAACCTCGACGGCAGCACACAGCACCACAGCACCCAGCACAAAGACCAGAAGATTGTTTTCTTCCGGTTCCAGAAAAACGCCCGCCAGAGTTGCCATCAGACCATACAGCGGTACAATCGGGCCATTCATCACGCCTCGGTTCACGAACCGGTGTTGCTTCACCGCGGTAACGGCAACCTCAACACACCAGCCCAAAAAGGCGTAGATGATAAAATACAGAAACAACATGCTTAATTCATACATACATTTTCTCCTTTGGGCGGGAATCTCCCGCCGCTTTCAACAACGTTCGCCGGGATCGCTTCCTTTCTTCCGGACTTAACAGTGTAGCTTAAGTGTACCATATCCCACGGTAAAATCAATTGCACAAACAACGAACTTTGTTCTTAGAGCATCTTTTTCCCAATTTTATATATGCGTGGATTGCTTTTTGCATCTCTCACCCGGGTGTATCCCCAAGATTTCCCCTGTTAAACGCAACAAAAAAGCCCGTGAACGCTTTCGCATTCACGGGCTTCTGGCAGGGGCAGAAGGATTCGAACCCTCGGCACGCGGTTTTGGAGACCGCTGCTCTACCAGCTGAGCTATACCCCTTTATTCTGTTGCCCCGTTCGCCGGGTGCTTTATTACTATACCAAAAAAAGGGCAACCTGTCAACAAGTATTTTCGATTTTCTGATAATTTTTTTGACCCATTTTTCGGTCAAAAAGTTTTCTGTTTGGAGACAAAAAACGAGCCCTTTCGGTAAGTTCCGAAAGGGCTCTACCATGGAGCTGCTAAGCAGATTTGAACTGCTGACCTCATCCTTACCAAGGATGCGCTCTACCGACTGAGCTATAGCAGCAAGATGGCGACCCGAATGGGGCTCGAACCCACGACCTCTAGCGTGACAGGCTAGCGTTCTAACCAACTGAACTACCGGGCCATCTTTGCGTTGCCGCATCAGCGACGTTGTTTATTATACGGCATGAATCGAGAAATGTCAACAGCTTTTTTCACATTTTTTAAAGTTTTTTTCGAACTGGTTTTTCGCCCTTTTTTCACGCTTTTTCTGGCGGCAAATCTGCAAACCTGTTATAATGAGAAAAACAAACGCCGCATGCCTGGCCGCCTGTTTGCGGCCCGGCCGCGGGAAGGGAAACTGCCATGAACATTTCTGCCAAAGAGCTGGCGGGTGCAAACTGCGGCCGCCGCTACGAAAAGGAATATCTGAACAAATTTCGCGACTGCCTTTCCTTTTATTACGATGGGAAAGTTCGCTTTGAACGTTTCTGCTACGGCGAAGGCGCCTGCTTTGTGTTTGGCGTGTGGGCCAGCATCTCTCCGGACGGGGTGCTCACCTACCAGCAGCCCTTCGACCCGCTGGTGGACCCCGCCGCCCTGCCCAAGGCCCTGACCGGCCGTGAGGGCGATGTGCTCTATTTCGATAACCAGCGCTGGAAGTGGGAGATTGCCTCCGACTTTTCTTCCGACGCCAAAAACGGCTACACCGCTTTGAAGGTAAAGCTGGGCAAGCTGCTGGGCCGGTAATCCTTCTCTTTTTTCTGAATCAACAGCCCGCCGGGTGACGCATTCTGCATGCGCTGCCCGGCGGGCTGTTTTTGAGCGTCAGAATTCCGCTTCCGTCTGAACCGGGAGATATTCCTTTCCACTCTGACAATATTCATCCAGCGTAAAAATACCATACAGCCGCTCGCTGGTGTTTATGGAAAAGGCCTTGCCATCCGTACCGGTCTCTGCGATGGGATATTCGAGCTCTCCCAGATCTGCCAGAAGGCGTCCGTTTCCCAACACCTGCAGCACAATGGCATCCGTTACGCTTCCATTGTGACTGCGGGAAAGCGCCTTGATCTCCACCGGCTGGCCATTCTGCTCCACCCAGCTCTGTCCGTGGGCTTCGCCGTCATTCCAGCCATAAATCAACCGGTTCTGGGTCATATTGACCGGGTTTGCATATCGAATGCCCGGCTGCACCTGCGCAAATTTCGTCAGCGTTCCATCGGCCGGGTTGATTTGCTCCAGCATTCCGCTTGCCCGCTGATAAGCAAACAGCGCCGTATCTCCCTCCGCTTTCCAAATCATACCCTGAGCCAGATCCTGTTCAAAAATCTTCTGCACCGTGTTATCCCAGCGCAGCAGATACAGGCAGATCGTCCCCTGATTTTCCTCTTCTCCGGTGCCGCTGGTCTGTTCCACCACGATGCCATCCTCTGTGCAAAGCAGCGGATAAGGATTTTCCCCCAGCTGCCAGCGGCAAACTTCTTCGCACTGGCCGAACTGTTCAGAATCCTCCACATTGACCTGCCACAAATTCTGGTATTGCTCGGCGCTGCTCATATAATACAAACTGCTGCCATCCCGATACACGGGACCGCTCACCGGCAATGCGGGAATCTTTGTCTGCGAACGGAGCACCTTTCCGCTCTGATCCCGCAGCTCCACCGCCGCTTCGCCATCGAGCTGCCAGAACAGCGCCAGCGCCCCCGATTCCGTCTCCGTCATCTGAAGGAATGCATCACTGCGCAGCCATGCATCGCAGCCCCGGTCGGAATGGGCACAGCCCGCTTTTTTGCACAGAACCGTCCGCTGTCCGGTCGTTAAATCCACCGATTGCAGAAGGTATCCCCCATCGACCTGCCGTTCTCCCGTCAGAAATGCCTGATCGCCGGACACGATCCAGATCCCTGCGTCTCCCTGAGTGGATTGCGCAAGATGCAGCCCTCCCAGTGTCTGTTCCGTATTCGTCTGCTCCGCTACCGGGATCGGCTCGCTTTGGCTCCGGGCGGTACCGCAGCCTGCCAGCAGCAACAGGCTAACCACCAATGCCGCCGCTCGGATATGCTTTTTCATTGTTGCTCACTCCTTAAAACGCCCCTTGAATGGGCAGACATTCCGCATCGTTTGCCATATACTGCTCCGGCGTGAACAGGCCGTAGCGGAATTCGCTGGTCTGACCGGAAACCAGTTTTCCATCCTTATCCCGGTAACCGGTTTCCACCATGGTTTCACTCAGCTGCACCAGCAGCATGCCGTCAATCACAGCCGACGGAACCGCCGGGCAGATTGCACCGTTTCGACTGGTCTGGCGTGTGATCGGCTCCACGGCTCCATCCTTATGGATAGCAAACGCCTGTTCTGCTCCGCCTTCCCGTAACATCCCCACATATAATGTATCTTCCAGCCAGAATGGTGTTCCCACCAGCGAAAGGCCCGGTTCCAGCGCAGCAGTCTGCACACTCTCGCCGGTGGCAGGGTCCAGCCGTTCCAGCTGGCCGCTCATACTATCGTACAAACAGATGGCAGGCTCCGGTTCCAGGCTGCCGGAATACTGGGCTGTCCAGAATACCTGCTGGGGCTGCGCCTGGCGGATAGTACGTATTTCCCCATTCCACAGCAGTTCGCTGAGAATCTGCCCGTCGTCGGCCAGCTGGCAAACCAGCAATCCGCTGCCGGCAGTCTGCCCGGTGAGGATCGAGGTGTTTTCCAGCTGCCAGCTTGCTGTTTCCTCCATGGTTCCGAAAGCATCGCCCGCCTGCGTATGAATGCGGTACAGCCGATACAAAGGCAGCCAGCCGGACTGATACCACCGATCCTCCCGCACCACATATAAATCTTTGCCGTCGCTGTAAAATCCGGAAGGAGACCAGCCCTGCCCTTCCTCCGGCAAGGCTGCAGGCGCCTGGATCAGGGTGCCATCCGCTGCCCTCAATTCCACGGCAGCTTTGCCGCCCGTCTCCTCACTGGTCAGATAATATAAAACCAGATCACCGTTTTCCAGGCAGTTCACATAGGGCAGCGTGCCCTGTTCCTTCACCCAGGCCGGGCAATCCGCGCCGCTGTGGGTGCATCCTTTCTGCGAGCAGAGCGGCGCACAACTGCCATCGGTCAGATCGATGGCCTGCAGAAAAGCTCCCTGCTCATTGCGGGTTACGGTGAAGGCAGTCTCGCCCTTGATACTCCAGTCCACACCTCTGCTTCCGCCAGTCTGGTATAAAGCGCCCGTTACGGTGGGCTGCACGGTCGCTTCCGTGGACACTTCGCTTTGAGCAGGCTGCGTGCTGCAGCCTGCCAGCAGCAGAAGGCTCAGCGCCAGCGCAGCCGCTCTTATTTTTCTGTTCATGCCGTTCTCTCCTTTTCTCCACTCATTGCCGCGGCCACCTGCTCCGGCGTTTTATGCTCTGCGCCAAGCTCTGTGCCGCCCCTGTCCGACGCGTACACATACAGCTGCGCCGCAGGGGAATAGGCAGCAGCAAGATGGCCATCCTCACTGGAAAGGTCCTGCCAGTCGGTAAATTCTGTCACGTTCAAAAAGCATTTGTATGTCTCCAACAGCTCAGCCGCTCGCAGCTGTCCGCTGCCGCCGTTCCACCGCAGACGCACCACTTCTTCACCGGGGCCAAGCTCCATCAAAAGGCTTTCGGTCTGTGTGCTCCACTCATAGCGCACGAAGCCTGCCGCATCCCGCAGTGCGGTTTTGCGGGCATCGGGCTGTTCGGTTTCAAGCAGCCCGTACGCTGCCGAGGTTTGTGTTTCGTTCAGCAGGCCTTCCTGCCGCAGATGTTCCAGTGCCGCGCCAATCGAATTCGCCTGCTCTTCTTCGGTTTGCTCCAACATCTGCCAGCCGGTGGAATCCCACTCCGGCGTTGTGCCCGCCAGGAACTGCCGGTCATACAGCAGCTTCGCCAGCGCATTCTCCTGCCCCTGCCGGGAAAGAGCATTCTCCTCCGCCGGGCGGGAATGACTGGTTTGCAGCAGCCTTCCCTGCTGCATGGCACAGAAGACAGAGGGCAGCGCCATACAGGCCAGCACCAGCAGCAATACACCGACACAGAAAAGACCCGTTTTGATTTGCTCTTTTCGTTTCATTCCCCCGCCTCCTTTATTGTAAATCGCACTGCGGTGCCTTCACCGGGCTGGCTCTCAAATTCCAGCTGTGTGCCGTGCAGCCGGGCAATGCGGTCACAGAGCGCAAGCCCGAAACCGCTGCCATTCTGAGCCCGGGCGCGGGATTTATCCACCATATAAAAGGGCTCGGTGATGCGTTCCAGCTCCGTTTGCGGGATGCCCCGGCCCCGGTCGCGCACCGTGATCTCCACCTGTCCGCTGTTTGCACAGGCGCTAATGTGCACCAGTCCGTCCTTCGGTTCGGCCCGCACGCCATTGCTGATCAGGTTTTCCAGCAGGGCGGTGAGCAGTTCCTCGTCCCCCAGAACACAGCCTGTTTCAAAGCCCTGCCAACACAGCTGCACCGGGCAGGTTTCAGGCAAAGTACGGGCAGTCTTTTCCGCCAGCACCGCCAGCGAAACCGGGCGCAGCTCCAGCGTTTTATGCTCCGGGTCCAGCGCCATGAAGGTCATCAGCTTGGCGCTCAGGGCTTCCAGCCGCTTTGTCTCGTGGTAAATGTAATTCGCCGCCCGCTGGCGTACCTCCGGTTTCACCTCAGCACTGCGCAGCAGATCCGCATAGCCCAGCATGCTGGTCATGGGGGTTTTCAGCTCATGGGTGAAGGCACTCACAAAATCCTCCCGCTGGCGCACCGCCAGATCCAGCTGCTGTGCCCGTTGCTCCACCGCCTCGGCCATGGCGTCAAAGCTGGCGGCAAGGCCCGCTACCTCATCGGTTCCGGTCATACCGGTACGCCGGTCGTATGCCCCTGCGGCAATGGCCTTGCTGGTCTCTTCCAGCGTTTTCAGCGGCCGGGTGAGGCGGCGGCTCACCGCCCATATTGCCAGCGTCACCCCGACGAAGGCGATCAGTTCCAATCGAACAAACCCGACCAGCTGCTGGTTTCGCAGCTGGAACACCTCGCTCACATCGCAGCTGCTCACCAGCCACAGGGTTCGCCCCTGCCACTGCACCGGGCTGGCGAACAGCTGCCAGACGTTTGTTCCTTCTTTGGCGTAGGTCATGCTGTCCGCCCCGGCGTCCACCGACCGCAGCACCGGCTGCCAGCCGTTTTTCATTCCGGTGCCGGAATAGAGGAAAGCGCCGTCTTCGCTGAGGATAGCCAGCCCCTCCCCCGCCTGCGCGGTACGCTGCTGCCCGTATCGGGTCACCAGAGCGGGCTGAGTCTCCAGCTCCGGGGTATCGATCATTTCTTTTTGCAGCTGATAGCACTCCGCCCGATGTGCGGCTGCGTTCTGCTGCGCCGCCGCCTGCAGCTGGGCGGAAAATCCGCTGCTGATCAGCCAGGCCGCCCCCAGATTCAGCAGCAGCGCCAACAGCAGCAGGATGGCAAATGTCAGTTTGGCTGCCAGTTTCACGTTTCCACCTCCAGTAAATAACCTACCTTATAAACGGTTTTGATTTGATCCGCCAGTCCCAGTTTCTTTCGAAGCCGCTGGATGTGCAAATCCAGCGTGCGGCTGCCCGCTTCCTCCTCGCCGCCCCACACCCGCTCGTACATCACATCACGGTAGAGGGCAATGCCCTGATTGCGCAAAAGCAGCACCAGCAGATCAAACTCCCGGGGCGTGAGGGCTACCGGCACGCCGTTCTTTTCTACCCGGCGGGCTGTCGGGTCCACCACCACGTCGAAGGCCCGCAACAGCCCACTGCCCCGGCCCGCCCGGCGCAGCACGCTTTCCACCCGGGCCAGCAGCTCCAGCGGCTCGAAGGGTTTTACCATGTAATCATCCGCCCCCATACGCAGGCCCCGCACCCGGTCCGCCAGCATGCCCTTGGCGGTCAGAAAGATCACCGGCGTTCCGGTGGGCTGAATATATTCCATCAGCTCATAGCCGCTGACGCCCGGCAGCATGATATCCAGCAGAATCAGATCATAGTGGCCGACCTCGATTTTATCCGCTGCGGTATCGCCATCCCAACAGGGTCAGCTCGATCAGCTCGGCAATGGGGCGTTCATCGTCAACAATCAAAATGGGATTCATTGGGGTTCCTCTTTTCTCTGTTCCAGTGCGGATATCCGCCCTGTGATTTGATGATATCCGGGGTTCGTATCCAAATTGTATCATGTTCTTATCCAACCGGGTTGTTTTGGCGTTTTTTCAGATTTTTCTTTTCAAGCCTTGACAACCGTGTATATACGCGTATATACTGTATATGTCAGATATGTACAGTCTGGCAAAATCAAAGGGCAGCACCGCATCATTCCAGGTGGTGGAGCGCGCCGGAAAATTTTTCGTGAGATGAACCAAAAAGCGCAGGCAATCCTTGGCTGGATTGGCGAGCATTTTTGGAAAATATCACGGAAAATTTTGGCGTGATACGCCGCCTGAGCCACCAGGCTTGAATGGTACGGTGTTGCCCAAAGGGAAAGCGAGGAATACTGATGGAGATCTACATCAGCAATTCCAGCCCAAAGCCAATCTATGCCCAGATCACCGACCAGATCCGCGCCGCCATCTTCGACGGCCGGCTCAAGGAAGGCGACGCGCTGCCCAGCATCCGGCTGCTGGCCAAGGAGCTGCGCATCAGCGTGATTACCACCAAACGAGCCTATGAGGATCTGGAAAAGGCCGGGTTCATCAACACAGTGCCCGGCAAGGGCTGCTTCGTTGCACCCCAGAATATGGAGCTGCACCGGGAGGAGACCCTGAAAAAGATGGAAGGATACCTGCAACAGGCGGTGGACACCGCGCTGGCCGGGGGCATCAGCAAGGCGGAGGTGCTGGCAACATTGAATTTGTTGTTGGAAGGAGACTGATCCTATGGAAAACGCGATCTGCATCCGCGGCTTGTGCAAGCATTACGAGGATTTTTCGCTGGAAAATCTGGACCTGACCGTGCCCACCGGCACCATCGTGGGCTTTGTGGGCGAAAACGGTGCGGGTAAAACCACCACGCTGAAGGCCATTTTCGGAGCCATCCGCACCGACGGGGGCAGCATTGAGGTGCTGGGCTGCACCGACCCCGACCGACTGGACAAATCCCAGATCGGCGTGGTGATGGAAGATTCCTTCTTTTACGAGACCCTCACCCCACGGCAGGTAAACAGCATTATGAAGAGTTTGCAGCCCGGCTGGGACAGCGCCGAATTCGCCCGGCTGCTGGAGGTCTACCAGCTGCCCGAGAAAAAGCTCATCAAGGATATGAGCAAGGGCATGCGGATGAAGTTCCGGCTGGCCACCGCTCTGGCGCATAAACCCAAGCTGCTGATTCTGGACGAAGCCACCAGCGGCCTGGATCCGGTGGTGCGCGGCGAGGTGCTGGACTACCTGCGGGACTACATTCAGGACGAAAGCCACAGCGTTCTGATGAGCAGCCACATCACCAGCGATCTGGAAAAGGTGGCGGATTCCATCGCCTACCTGCGCAAGGGGCGACTGCTGTTCCAGATGGACCGGGACGAGCTGCTGGAAAAGTACGGCGTTCTGCGGTGCAGCCCGGAACAGCTGGAAGTACTGGACAATCGGCTTAAAGTCGCCACACGCAAAACCGGCTTTACCTGCGAAACGCTGGTCAGCGATGCAGCGGCCGCCCGCCGGGCGCTGCCGGACGCGGTAATTGACCGGGCCAGCATCGAGGACATCATGCAGTTTTATACCGGGAGGGATGCACAATGATCGGCCTGCTGAAAAAAGACTTCTTCATTCTCTGGCACGCTTACCATAAAAATCTGGCCCTTGTTCTGGTGCTTTACAGCGTCATGGCTCTGGCGATGGATCTCACCTTTATGGTGTTCTTCTTTGCCTGGATCTCCGGCTTCTATATTCTGAGCGGACTGACCATCGACAATTATTCCAAATGGGATCTGTACGCTGCCAGCCTGCCGGTGAGCAAGCGGCAGATCGTAGGCGCAAAGTTTATCCTCATCACCCTGGCGCTGCTCATCAGCTTTGTAATCGGCACCCTGCTGTGCGGTCTGCTGACTCTGCTGAAGGGTACTCCTTTTCTGGAAAACCTGCTGAGCCTGTTTGCGGTATCCTTTGTCTGCCTTGCCTACTTCGGCGTTTCTCTGGTGCTTTCCTATAAATATGGCGTGGAGAAAGCCCGCACTGCGGTGCTGCTGGCCGCTGCGGCGGTGTTCGGCTGTCTGTTCGCGCTGGGCAAGCTGGATCTTTTGCAAAGCTTTGCCCTGCCCGGTCTGCTGCAAACGCTGTTTCTGGGGGATCTGGCCATTTGGGGCTGGGCTGTGGTGATGCCGGTGTGCTGCATTCTGGTGTATCTGCTCTGCTGGGCCATCGCCACCCGCATTTACAGCCGCAAGGAGTTTTAAACTTTTTGTGAACCCTCTTGCAGTTTTCTTCAAAAAGGTGTATATTAGATTAGCACTCAAACATAACGAGTGCTAATCTTTTTTGTTTTACAATACTTTTTCATAAAAGGGAGCGTTCAATCATGGCTGTAAAAGAATTTAAGGCCGAAAGCAAAAAGCTGCTGGACATGATGATCCATTCCATCTATTCCAACAAGGAAATTTTCCTGCGTGAGCTGATCTCCAACGCCAGTGACGCCATCGACAAGCTCTATTTCAAGAGCCTGACCGACCACAGCGTCACCACCAAAAAGGAGGATTATCAGATCCTGCTGGAGCTGGACAAGGAAAACCGCACCCTGACTCTGACCGATAACGGCATCGGCATGACCAGGGAAGAGCTGGAAGAGAACCTGGGCACCATCGCCCGCAGCGGCAGCTTGGACTTCAAGAAGGACAACAAAGCCGAGGACATCGACATCATCGGTCAGTTCGGCGTGGGCTTCTACTCCGCCTTCATGGTTGCCAGCCGCGTCACCGTGATCAGCCGCGCCTTCGGCAGCGACACTGCCTGGCAGTGGGAGAGCACCGGTGCTGAGGGTTACACCATCACCGAGGCTGACAAAGAGGACGTGGGCACCAAGATCATCATGGTGATCAAGGAAAACGCCGAGAACGAGAACTACGATGAGTTCCTGGACGAGTACAATCTGGTGCACATCGTGAAGAAGTACAGCGACTATGTGCGCTACCCCATCCGCATGGAGCGTGAAAAGACCCGTGCTAAGGAGCGCCCCGCCGACGCCGGTGAGGATTACAAGACCGAGTACGAGACCTACACTGAGCTGGAGACCCTGAACAGCATGGTTCCCCTGTGGAAGCGCAGCAAGAGTGACGTAACCGACGAGGAATATAATCAGTTCTACAAGGATAAGTTCTACGACTTCACCGATCCTGCCCGGGTAATTGTGAGCCGCACCGAGGGCACCGCCACCTACAATGCTCTGCTCTTCATCCCCGGCCATGCCCCCTTCAACTATTACAGCCGCGACTACGAAAAGGGCCTGCAGCTGTATGCTTCCGGCGTGCTGATCATGGACAAGTGCGCCGACCTTCTGCCCGATCATTTCAGCTTCGTGAAGGGCATTGTGGACAGCCAGGACCTGAGCCTGAACATCAGCCGTGAGATGCTGCAGAAGGACGGCCAGCTCAAGCTGATCCGCAACAGCCTGGAAAAGAAGATCAAGAACGAACTGAACGCCATGAAGAACAACGACCGTGAGAAATACGACGAGTTCTTCAAGAGCTTCGGCCGCCAGCTGAAATTCGGCTGCTACGAGAGTTACGGTGCCAACAGCGACCTGCTGAAGGATCTGCTGCTGTTCCACAGCGCCAAGGAAAACAAGCTGATCAGCCTGCAGGAATACGTGGATAAGATGCCCGAGGATCAGAAGTACATCTACTACGCTGCCGGTGATTCCACCGAGCGCCTGGCCAAACTGCCCGCCGCCGAGCTGGTGCTGGACAAGGGCTACGACCTGCTGCTGCTCACCGAGGATGTGGATGAATTCTGCCTGCAGGTGCTGCGCCACTACGGCGAGAAGGACAAGGAGAAGGAATTCAAGAACATTTCCAGCGGCGATCTGGGTCTGGAATCCGAAGAGGAAAAGAAGGCCGCCGAAGAAGCCAGCGAGGCAAACAAGGACCTGTTCGAGGCCATGAAAACCGCTCTGGACGGCAAGGTGACTGCTGTGCGCCTGTCCACCCGTTTGAAGAGCCATCCCGTTTGCATCGCCAGCGAAGGCCCCCTGAGCCTGGAGATGGAAAAGGTGCTGAGCTCCATGCCCAACAGCGGCGACATGCCCGCCCCCAAGAGCGAAAAGGTTCTGGAGCTGAATGCTTCTCACCCGGTATTTGAGACTCTGAAGAAGCTTCAGGCAGACGGCGAGACCGAAAAGCTGGGCAAGTATGCGAACATCCTGTACAATCAGGCGCTGCTCATTGAGGGCATGCCCATCGAGGATCCCGTGGCTTACGCACAGGCAGTGTGCGAGCTGCTGAAATAAGCGCTCTCTGTCCTCCTATCCCCCAAAACAGGCAAAAAGATAAAGAGCCGCCCGGCCCGCCAGCGTTTGCTGGCAAAGGCCGGGCAGCTCTTATTTTTGTTTTTATGAAAGCACGCGCTCATACCGTGAGGCTCCCCTGCTGCTTTTCACGGCATCGGATTTCTGATATGGCTTTGCATCAGCAAGTACTCCAGTTTCAAAAGACAAGGCCCGGCGGAAAACCCGCCGGGCCTTGTTTGTTGCTTTTGTTTCGAACACACAGGAAACGTCAGAACCGCTCCACGCCTTCCTCGGTCACACGGGCCATGACCAGCGCGGGAACCGGCTCCGGAGCCGGGCCGAAGGTGAGCGCCGCACGGAACATTTCTTCCGCTGCGTCGAACTTCTCCTCATGATCCGCATACAGGGTGGCCAGGCATTCGCCCTTTTCCACCTTGTCTCCGGTCTTTTTGTGCAGCACAATGCCTGCCGCGAAGTCGATTACATCTTCCTTGGTAATACGCCCCGCACCCAGACCAACGCTGGCGTTGCCCACCATCTCGGTGTTCATGCGCACCAGATAACCGCTTTCACTGGCCAGCAGAGGACGGCTGAACTTCGCCTTCTGGAACTTGTCCGGATCGTCCAGCACAGACACATCGCCGCCCTGTGCAGCAAACATCTGCTTGAGCTTTTCGTAAGCCGCACCGCTGGCAACAGCTTCCTCCGCCATACGGCGGCACTCTTCCAGCGTGCCCTTGCCCGCCAGATACAGCATATTGGCAGCCAGCTGATAGCACACCTCGGTCAGATCTGCCGGGCCGTGGCCCTTGAGAACCTCCACCGACTCGATGACCTCCAGACTGTTGCCGATGTTATGGCCCAGCGGAGTGTCCATATCGGTGATGAGGGCAGCCACCTTGCGGCCGTTGTGCTGACCGATGCTCACCATGGCCTTGGCCAGCTCGATGGAGTCGTCCAGCGTTTTCATGAAAGCACCGTTGCCGGTTTTCACATCCAGCAGGATACAGTCGGACCCGGCGGCCAGCTTCTTGCTCATGATGGAGGAAGCAATCAGAGGAACGCAGCCGATGGTGGCAGTCACATCCCGCAGGGCGTACATTTTCTTGTCCGCCGGGGCCAGATTGCCGCTCTGCCCGATCACACTGATGCCGATCTCGTTCACCTGCGCAAAGAAACGCTCCCGATCCACGGCGGTCTGGGTGCCGGGCACGGCTTCCATCTTATCCACCGTACCACCGGTGTGACCCAGACCTCGGCCGCTCATCTTGGCAATCTTCACGCCACAGGCAGCCACGATGGGCGCAATGACCAGAGTGGTCTTGTCGCCCACGCCGCCGGTGGAATGCTTGTCGGCCTTGATGCCGGAAATGGAGGAAAGATCCACCATATCGCCGGAGTGGGCCATCACGTCGGTAAGCTGGGCAGTCTCCTTCTCGGTCATACCCTTCAGGTAGATTGCCATAAGCAGGGCGCTCATCTGGTAATCCGGTACCTGACCGTTCACAAAGCCCATCACCGCAAATTCCAGCTCTTCGCGGCTCAACACGCCGCCATCGCGCTTTTTCGCGATAATATCAAACATACGCATAGGGCCGCAGCCTCCTTGTTATTTTGCTTTCACATAGGGCTTGCCGTTGGCGGAAGGCACATGAGCCTTACCAACAAACAGGATCAGCACGATCACAGTGACCACATAGGGGATCATGGAGATCAGCTGCGCGGAAACCATCGCATTGCTGCCCACAACCACGCGGATACCGGAGCACATGCCGAACAGCAGGCAGCCGATCATGGCACCCTGCGGACGGAACTTACCGAAGATAACGGCCGCGATGGCAATGAAGCCCTGACCCACGATGGAGGTGGGGCGGAACTGGTTCATGGTGGCCATGGTCACGCAGGCGCCGCCCAGACCAGCCAGGAAACCGGAAATGCACACAGCAGAAAACCGCATGCGGATTACATTGATACCCAGGGTATCGCAGGTCTCGGGATGCTCACCACAGGCACGCAGGCGCAGACCATAGCGGGTCTTGTAGAATACAAACCATACGATGATCAGCACAATGAACACCAGATAGGTGGTGGCATAGGTGGAGAATACGTTCTTCAGGAAGTTGTTCCACACGCCGCCGCCGGTAAAGGTATCAGCAAACAGGGTGGGAATCTTGCTGCTGGAATCCAGAGGCGCCGTATCGGAAGAGTTGAACAGCGCCTTGGCCATCAGCACAGCAACGCCGGGTGCCAGGAAGTTGATGGCAGTACCGGAAATGGTCTGGTCTGCGTTCAGCTTTACGGTAGCCAGTGCATGCAGCGCACCAAACAGCATACCGGCCAGACCGCCGCAGATAAAGGACAGCCAGGGATTGCCGGTATAATGGCCGGCAGCAGCGCCCACAAAGGCGCCGATGGTCATCATACCCTCAATGCCGATGTTCACCACGCCGCTCAGCTCAGAGAAGCAGGAACCCATGGCCGCGAACAGCAGCGGAGGGGTGAACAGCAGGGTGGCGTAAATAATGATGCCAAGGTTGTTGATGATCAGATCCATTGCTTATGCCTCCCCCTTCTTGCTCTTGCGTTTTTTCACAAAGCGGAACACATGGGAGATGGCGATGAAGAATACAACCGTACCCATGATGATGTTGATCACTTCGGACGGAGCACCGATCAGGTTCAGCTTGGAGCCGCCATACTTCAGTGCACCGTAGAACAGACCGGCGAAGAATACGCCGATGGGGTTGGAAGCACCGATCAGCGCAACACTGATGCCCTGGAAGCCGAAGCTCTCCTGTGCAGTAAAGATGCTGATACGGCTACCCATACCCAGCAGCTGGATGGCGCCGCCCATGCCGGCCAGCGCACCGGAGATTGCCATGGCAATGTAGATGGACTTGTTCACGCTGATGCCGCCGTATTCCGCAGCCGAACGGTTAAAGCCCACTGCCTTGAGCTGGTAGCCCAGGGTGGTCTTTTCAATGAGCACATAAATCAGAATCACAGCCAGCACAGCCAGCAGAATGCCCCAGTTGGAAGCGGGGCACAGAGCGTCCAGCCAGGCCTGGGGGAACAGGATGCGGGCAGCGTCCTGTACGTTCTTGGTGGCCTCCGCATTGCCCTCATTGTGGATCATGGGCAGATCCGCAATATAGTTGGACAGGTAGAAGGCAATCCAGTTGAACATGATCATGCTGAGCACCTCGTTGATGCCCCACTTAACCTTCAGGAACGCCACGATCAGACCCCACAGTGCGCCCACGGCCAAAGCAGCCAGGAAGCACAGCGGAACCAGAATGATGGAAGGTGCCGGCACCAGGATACCCACCACGCAGGCAGCCATGGAGCCCATGACGAACTGACCCTCAGCACCGATGTTGAACACGCCGGTACGGAACGAGAACGCCACCGCCAGACCGGTAAAGATCAGCGGAGTTGCATACACCACACTGTATGCCATGTTGCGCACGCTGCCGAACACACCATCGAACAGCTTGGCATAGGCCTCAATGGGGCTGATGCCCATGGGCAGCAGGAACAGCGCACCCACTACAAAGCCCAGCAAGATCGAGAACAGAGTTACCAGAAACTTGCTGTTCAGGAATTTTTCCAGTTTATTCATCCGCCTTACCTCCCGCCATCCACAGGCCAAGGGTATTTTCGTCCGCATCTTTTCCGGGCAGACTGCCGTTGATCCGCCCGTCAAAGATCACGTCGATCTCGTCTGAAAGGCTGATGATCTCGTCCAGCTCAAAGGACACCAGCAGCACGGCCTTTCCCTTGTTACGCTGCTCCACGATATATTTGTGCACATACTCGATGGCGCCCACGTCCAGACCGCGGGTGGGGTTCACCGCGATCAGCAGGTCCTTGTTGTTGGTGACCTCGCGGGCGATGATGACCTTCTGCTGGTTGCCGCCGGACAGAGTGCCCGCGGGCTTATTCAGACAGTCGCGGGGGCGAATGTCAAACTTTTCGATGGCTTCCTGGGTGAAGCTGTTCACGGCGTCCATATTGCGGATGCCGTGGCTGGAATATTTGTCCTCGGCAAAGTTCTGCAGGACCATGTTGTCGGCCACGCTGAACTCCAGCACCAGACCGTGCTTCTGACGGTCCGCCGGAATGCTGGACACCCCGTGCTCAAAACCGTAACGGGGCGGTTTGTTGAATACGTCGGTACCATTCACGGTGATGGCGCCCTTGGTGGCCTTGCGCAGACCGGTGATGCACTCCACCAGTTCGGTCTGGCCGTTGCCGTCGATGCCGGCAAGGCCCAGAATCTGGCCCTTGCGCACCTGCAAGTTCAGACCACGCAAAATCTCCACACCACGGTAGTCCACTGCGTGCAGATCCTTCACGTCCAGAACCACGTCGCCGGGCTCCTGCTCCTGCTTGTCCACCTTGAAGTTCACGTTGCGACCCACCATCATGCTGGCCAGATCATCCTCGCTCACCTTGCTCACATCCACGGTGTCGATGTACTTGCCCATACGAATGATGGTGCAGTAATCCGCCGAAGCCTTGATTTCCTTCAGCTTGTGGGTGATGAGAATGATGCTCTTGCCGTCCGCCGTGAGGCTGTGCATAATGTCGATCAGCTCGCTGATCTCCTGGGGGGTCAGCGAAGCAGTGGGCTCGTCCAGAATCAGGATCTCCGCGCCGCGGTACAGCGCTTTCAGAATTTCCACGCGCTGCTGCATACCCACGGAAATATCCTCGATCTTCGCGTCGGGGTCCACCGCCAGGCCGTATTTCTTGGAGATGGCTTCCACGTTTTTGCGCGCAGTGGCCATGTCCAGCATGATGCCCTTCTGAGGCTCCATGCCCAATACGATGTTCTGCGTAACGGTAAAAGGCTGCACCAGCATGAAGTGCTGGTGCACCATGCCGATGCCGGCGCTGATCGCCTTTTTGGGGCTGTCCATGTGGATCTTCTGCCCCTTGATATAAATTTCACCCGAGGTGGGCGGATACATGCCGTACAGCTGATTCATCAGCGTGCTTTTGCCGGCGCCGTTCTCGCCCAGAATGGCGTGGATCTCACCCTTGTGCACGGTGAGTTGGATGCCGTCGTTGGCGGTAAAGTCACCGAATTTTTTGGTGATGTTCCGCATGTCCACCACGACAGTGTTCAGGTCCAGATGTGGATTGTCCAAAAATAAGCCTCCTTTTCACCCTGCGCCCCACCCGCGTCATCGGCCTGCGTGCGGGGTGCAAAGCGGTTTCATATCCGGCAGGCGCTGCCCGGTCTGCGGGCAATACCCATCGGTTCCGGGAAGCGCCTGTGCACTTCCCTGTTTTTCAGGAATACAGTGGCGATCAGGTGATCACCACATCGCGGATGCCCTGTGCGCGGGCCAGGTCGGCCAGCTGCTGCAGGTATTCCGTTGTGGGCTGCTGCAGGCGCTCTTTTTCGCTCTCCCGCACGCCCATGGGGCGGTAGCAGATAATCTTGTACCGCATGGGATGTTTGTCCTGCCAGGGGGCAGCAACGGCAGATGCCTCACGCACCGCAGTCTCGGCATCAAAGAGGCCGGGAACCACCACGGTACGCAGCTCTTCCAGCTTGCCGGCTCGGGTCAGGAATTCCAGATTGGCCCGCACCTGGGTGTTGTCCACCCCGGTGACGGCCTTGTGATCCTCGCTGGTCCAGGCCTTGATGTCCAGCATCACGCCATCGGTCACGGCCAGAAGTTCCGGATCCTGAGAAAAATCATAGCTGCCGTTGCTGTCCAGCAAAGTGGACAGCCCCTCAGCCCTGGCGATGCCCAGCAGTTCCACCAGAAAATCCCTCCAGCGGGTACATTCCCCGCCGGACACCGTGATTCCTCGGATGAAGGGCACGTTTTTGCGAACCTCCACCATAACTTCCTCCGGGGTCATGGAACGAACCCGGGGTGAGGAGCTGTTGGGGCACTGCTTGAAGCAGGCATCGCAGAATACGCACTTGGTGTAGTCATAGCAGACCTTGCCGTCCTGCATGGAAAGCGCGCCCACCGGGCACACCTTCACGCACTGACCGCAATTCACGCACTGGTTGATGGTCTCCGGGTTGTGGCAGTAAAGACAGTTGAAGTTACATCCCTGAAGAAAGATCGCGGTTCGGTTGCCCGGCCCGTCCACCGAACTGAACGGGATGATCTTATTCACCAGCGCCTTCATATCAGCGCACCCGACGATCCTGAGCGTGGCAGTTGCGGGTGGCACCAAGGGCCAGGCCGGTGGTGTTCAGCAGCACGTTATGACCCTCGGCGAGCTTTTCGATCTCGGAACGCTTGGCCAGATAGCCGGTCACACGGATCACGTCGCTGTCGCTGCCGTAGAAGCTCAGGTAACGGATCTCCAGATCGAAGGAACCGCGGATCACATCCAGCAGGAACTTGTGGTTCTTGTGCACGGTCAGATCCACCGGGAAGATATCGCCGGCGCCGGAGATGAAGTACTTGTGGAACAGGTTGATGTTCTTCAGGTGGTCGATCAGCTCGGCAGGCTCCTCGCCAACAGGGATACGGGTGCCGGGGGTGCTGTTCTTATCGTAATCCATACCCACCTGCGCATGCAGCAGGTAGTGGCCACCGGTGGCCTCGCAGTAGGGGGCGGGATGCGCGTTGCAGAAGGCATTGATCTGCTCCATAATCTCCACACCCAGCTTGTCCGCAGCCTCGCTGTGGCCGAAGCGGCCTTCGATGCCTTCCTTGGCCAGCAGGTCGTTGACGCACTCGGCCATACCAACCAGGCCGAACATGGCGCTGAAACGATCGCGGCGGATCAGACCTTCCAGAGCCAGGAAATTGCTCTCGAAGAAACCGCTCTCCTCTACCAGGAAGCGAACGCGGGCATCCATGTAACGGGCCATCACGTCCATTACATGGGGAAGCTGATTTTCCTTGAAATCCTGAATGTTCTTGCTGCGCTTGGCAATGCCGGCCAGCAGCAGCCGGCACAGGGTGTAGGATCCGCCGCCCTTGTACAGGCCGTTGTAGCAGCTGGCGATGCAGTAATCATCGCCCAGCTCGCTGCGGAACATGCGATCGTTGGCGAAGCTGGGCTTCGCGCAGCGCAGCGCGCACTCGATGCCAGCCATCACGAACTCATCCGGGGTGTCCTTGCTGACACGCATGGTCAGGTTGGGTACGGCGTTCTGCAGCTCCGCTTCCACCTCCATCAGCAGCATGCCGGTACGAGTCATGGTGGGGCCGATGTTGGCATGGCAGAAGGAGTCCAGAATGGTGCGGTCCACACTGGTGAGGAACAGGCGCAGAGCCTTCTTCACGGTCTCGTCGTCAAGATCTTTCACAAAGGGCTCCAGCAGCAGATCCAGATCACCGATGTATACGGGGTAGTTGGTGATGCTGGGAACGTTGTGATACAGAATCTGCAGGTTGTTCAAAGCCTCAAACAGATCCTTCGGGGGATCCAGCTGCAGGAACGCGCTGCCCTCTTTCATGAATTTCGGATAGTCCGGGCAGATGTAACGGGGGCGATAGGGCGCATCGCCCTCAAACAGATTGCAGATGCAGCGATCCTCCTGTTCGCAGCGCATCAGCTCATCCAGACCTTCCGGCTCATCCAGCACGGTCAGGAAATTTTCCGCATGACGGGCCAGATAGGTAACTTTCTGCTCGTGGGTCGCGGTCTGATCCTTCAGAGTGGCCAGGATCTCGGCGCGCTTTGCCTCCACGGTCTCCATAGAAATGCTTCTCATAGTGAGCATACCCTCCCTTGGTTTCAGCTTTATTGCTTATCCAGAGTCGGCAAAAAAGCCAACTTTTTTTCAGTATTATTGTACCAAAAAGCCCGCCCTATTTCAACAACGATCACGTGTTTCCTACCAAACAGACTGAAATTAGCCAGTGCTTTTGTTCAAAAAACCGAAAGTAGTACTTTACACCTTTTTCAGTGCAAAGAACGCACGCAGTGTGCTCCCAAAAAAAGAGCCGCGCCTCGATTTTGAGGCGCGGCTCTTACAAGCCTGAATAATGCTTACTTCAGGGTGAACAGATCGCCGCCCAGCTCTTCGGGAGTGGAGGGAACCTGAACTTCGCCGGCAATGATCTTGGCCTTGGCATCCTCAACAGCGGTCAGCATCTCGTCGGTCAGCAGATCGCGGGTGGGAGACAGGTCAACACCGCCGTTCTCCAGGCTGTACAGGTGCACGCCGGGAGTGAAGGTGCCGTTGGCAACGGCCAGGGAGATGTCCTGAGCAGCGATGTCAACGCGCTTCATGGCAGAAGTGATCACGGTTTCGGGGGCCAGAGGAGCCTGGTCGGTGTCCACGCCGATGGCGTATACGCCGTTGGCCTTGCAGGCCTCGATCACACCGTTACCGGTAGCGCCGGCAGCGTGGAATACCACGTCAGCGTCCTTGGTGATCATATCGGTAGCAGCGGTGTTACCGCCGGTGGGATCGCCGAAGTTGTTGGCGTTGAACTGCAGAACAGTGGCCTCGGGGTTCACGGACTTAACGCCGGCGATGAAGCCGCAGCCAAACTGGTTCATGGAATCGGAAACCATGCCCTGAACGTAACCAACGGTGTTGGTCTCGGTAGCCAGGCCGGCCACGATGCCCACCAGGTAGGAAGCCTCAGCCTGAGAGAACATCAGGCAGGCAACGTTGGGCAGATCGATGGAAGCGTCATCGATGATGGCGAACAGCTGATCGGGGTTGGCCTCGGCGGCAGCCTTGGTGGCCTCAGCCAGCATGTAGCCAACACAGATGATCAGGTCGGTACCCTCGCTCAGGTAGGTCTCGATGTTGGCGCTGTAGTCAGCGTCGGTCTTGGACTCCAGGTAGCTTACCTTGATGTTGGGGTTCTCCTCGGCCAGAGTCTGCAGACCCTCCCAGGAAGTCTGGTTGAAGGAACGGTCGTTTACGCCGCCCACGTCAGTGATCATACCAACGGAGATCTCCTTATCGGAGGTCGCTTCGCCGGAAGCAGCAGTGGAAGCAGCCCCGGAGGAAGCGCCGGTGGAAGTGGCAGTGGAAGAAGCACCGCCGCAGGCCACCATGGACACGGCCATGGCTGCTGCCAGTACGATCGAGATCAGTTTTTTCATGATTCAATCTCCTTTTTTCTGTTGTGGAATAACCGCGCCGCAAGCAGGCATCGGTTTCTGGGGAATTTCCCCATTAGCTATTTTATTATAGCCACCAGAGTGACAAATTTCAACCAGTTACTGCAAATACATGGCATTACAATTTGTTAACATTAACCAAAATAAGTCGTACTATACTGCCGTTTGCTCCGCTCAGGCCAGATCCCGCGGCCCGAAATTATAGGGCAGCAGCTCACCCAGCGTTACCTCGGTCCAGCTGTCCGGGCCGGTCACCAGCAAAATAGGCATCTCCAGCTCGCAGAACTCGTTCAGTGCCTGGCGGCACACCCCGCAGGGGCCGGTCACCGGGAAGGGCGGCTGCTGGCCGGCAGGCGCACCCACCACAGCCAGCATGGAAAACTCCCGTGCGCCCTCGCTCACTGCCTTGAACAGGGCGGTGCGTTCCGCACAGTTGGAGGGAGTGTAGGCAGCATTTTCAATGTTGCAGCCGGTAAACACCCGGCCATCCTTTGCCAGAAGTGCGGCGCCCACGTTGAAATGGGAGTAAGGGGTATACGCCATCTCTCGCGCCTGGATGGCCAGACGCGCCAGTTCAGCCTTTTCCATCCTTACACCTCCGCGCCCAGCGCGATCTTCATCATGTTGGTGAAGCTGAGCTGGCGCTCCTCGGCAGTGGTGGCCTCGCTGCTCACAAAGCTGTCGGAAATGGTGAGCAGGCAGGCAGCCCGCTTGCCCAGCACATTGGCATTGTGGAACAGAGCAAAGCTCTCCATCTCCACAGCTACACAGCCCTTTTCATCCCGCAGGCGCTCCCAGTAGGTGGGGTTGGTGCGGTCATCGTGGCGGTAGAAAACATCGCTGGAATGGATTACGCCCTCCACCATGGGAATGCCCAGCTTGGCCGCGCTGGCGCGCAGGGCATCACACAGCTCGGCGCTGGGGGTCAGGGTATCATCCTCACAGCCATTCTGGGTGCGGGCATAACTGCTTTCGGAGTAAGCACCGGTGGCCAGAACCACGTCATAGATTTTGGCCTTGTCGGTGTAAGAGCCGGCGGAGCCGATCCGGATGATGTTCTCCACACCATACTGGCTGTACAGCTCGTAGGAATAGATGCCGATGGAGGGCATGCCCATACCGCTGCCCATTACGCTGACAGGGCGGCCCTGATAGGTGCCGGTGAAGCCCAGCATACCGCGCACGTCATTGAACAGCACCGGATTTTCCAAAAAAGTCTCTGCAATGAATTTTGCACGCAGAGGGTCACCGGGCATGAGAACAGTCTTTGCAATCTGGCCCATTTCGGCTTTGTTGTGAGGGGTAGGCATAGTGTGTCAACTCTCCTTTTGCTATTTGGTTGCTTTTTATTTGCGGCCGGGAACCCCCGGCCTTATTCCAGGCACCGGTCCCGCAGCAGCTGCAGCTGCTCGGGCCCCATGCCATATTCGGCGGCAAAAAAATCCTCCATGCAGGCATAGCGCCGGTCGATGGCATCGAATACCGCCTGCATGCTCTCCGGCCGCACCCCGCTGACCAGTTCCAGAATGGGGCGCACCTCCGGGTTCTGTTCCAGCATCTGCCGGTAAACATCCAGGCATTCCTGCACTGCACCGGGGCGGCAGGTATTGGTGGCCAGAAAATCTTCCATTACCGTTTCCCTGCTCGCGCCCAGCGCCAGCAGAATCAGGGCCGCGGCAACGCCGGTGCGGTCCTTGCCGGCGGAGCAGTGGAACAGCAGCGGCATCCGACCATCCAGCATTTCCCGGAAAATTTCCCGGTAGGCCGGGTTATTGAAAGGCAGCGCGGAATAGATATCCATCATTTCCTGCGCCAGATCCTTCAGACCCTGCGCATCCAGATGCAGCGAATCGTTGGCGTCGATGGGCTGTTCCCCGCCCTCAGCGTTTCGGATTGCTCCGATGTCATGGCGGATCACTCCGGGGAACTCCGGATCAGGTTCCCTGCCACGCTCCACCGCGGAGCGCAAATCACTCACCACACGGATTCCCAGCTGTTCAAACCGCGCCTGATCGGCCGGAGTGCGGATCTGACACAGCGCACCGCTGCGCCAGATCAAACCGCGCTTTACCCTGCGACCGTCCGCCGCAGGCCAGCCGCCCAGCTCACGGAAATTTTCCGCCGTTTCAAAGGGCAGCGGCTCGCCCGGAGTCCATTCCATAAGATTCACCTTTCCTGCAGCTGACCGGACCGGTCAGGTTTTTTCTTTGACCAGACCCATCTGGTAGGCCTGCACCAGCAGCTTCAGATCTTCCACATCGGCAGCAAGGCGCTGACCATTGTCGGTATCGCCCACCAGAGTGCGCTTTTCACAGGTCTCGAACACCTCCACAGTGGAGGCAATATCCAGATTCTCCCGAATGGCTTTTTCGGCACTTTCAAAGGGCTGGTGCTGCCGCAGCGACATCCCCCGGCTGTTGTATACCAGCGTATAGCCGGCAATGCCGGTTTTTTCGTGGTAAGCACGGCAGAAGCCGCCATCGATTACAATCAGGCGCCCCTCCCCCTTCACCGGAGTTTCGCCCTTGGCCGCCCGCACCGGTACATGACCGTTTACAATGTGGCTGTGGGTCTGATCCAGCCCGAACTCCGCCAGAATGGCACGTGCCATCTTGGAATCGTTCACATGCCGGTAATAGGGATTCTTGGTCTCCGTATGGGTTTCCGGATCCTCCACGAAGAGGCGCTCGAAGGTGGTCATCTTATCGCGGCCATACAGCGGCGACAGTTTGCCGCACCACAGGTACCACAAGAAGTCCTCGCCGCTCTGCCGCTCGGCGCTGCCTTCGGGGGCAAAATACCCCCGCCGGGCCCGCTCGTCGCAGTAGTCCATCAGCGCCCGGCCGGCATAGCCATGCTGCTCAAAGGTTTCCACCGCAAAGCTGCCACTTTCGGTCAGGGGCACTGCACCGTGGAACATCAGGTTGCCGTTTTCAATGTGATACACACCGCCCTTGGCGAACAAAAAGCGCACATGCCGCTGCAGGCGCTCGCTTTCCATGAAGCTGCGCTGGAGAGCTTCCATGACCTCCTGCTCCTGGCGGGTGAGCCGGGCCGGGTCCGCCGGGTTCACGGTGGGGAAATCGTCATCCCGCAGAGGATAACATTTGCCCTCCACCTCCACGGTGCCCTCCCGGTAGTTGATGCGACGCAGGAAGTCCCGCCCTTCCAGCTCAAAATCCGGGTTGCGGTCGATGACCTGGCACTCCAGCTTGAACATGATGATGGCAATGGCCTTGTGCATCCGGGCGGTGCGAATCAGCTCGCTGCGGTGATAGGGTCCCCGGGCTTCGTCAGTGCGGGGATAGAAATGGTGCATATCGCAGTCCCGGTACTCGCTTTCCGCAAACAGAGCAAGCGGCCGCAGGTTGATGCCGTAACCGTCCTCCAGCGCTTCCAGATTGTTGTAGGCAAGACTGGTGCGCAGCACGGTGGCGATGCAGATGGGGCTGCCGGCAGCAGCACCCATCCAGACCACGTCATGGTTGCCCCACTGGATATCCACCGAATGATGATTCAGCAGCTGCTCCATGATCTGATCCGGCCGGGGGCCCCGGTCAAAGATGTCGCCCACGATGTGCAGCTTGAACACCGCCAGATTCTTGATAAGCCCACACATGGCCTCGATAAAGTCGTCGGCCCGGCCCACATCAATGATGCTGGACAAAATCTGCCCGTAGTAAAACTCCTTGTCGTGATCCTCAAAATGGGCGTGGAGCAGCTCGTCCAGAATATAGGCGTAGTTCTTGGGCAGCCGCTTGCGCACAAAGCTCCGGGTATGCTTGGAGGAAACCACCCGGCACACGTCGATCAGCCGGTAGAGAGTCTGCCTGTACCAGGCGTTCAGGTCGGTCTGGCGATCCTTCAGCTCATCCAGTTTCTGGGCCGGGTAATAGATCAGGGTGGCGAACTCCGCCCGTTCCTGCTCCGGCACCCCGGGGCCCAGCACCCGGTCCACCTTTTCCTTGATGACGCCGGATGCGTTGTTCACGATATGGGTAAATGCCTCGGCTTCACCATGCAGATCGCTCATGAAATGCTCGGTGCCCTTGGGCAGTTTCAGAATGGCCTGTAAATTGATAATTTCGCTGCTGGCGGCGGCAATGTTCGGATATTCCCGGGCGAGCAGTGTGAGATATTTCAGATTTTTGCGCGCCCGGGCGGATGGATCCTGCACTGGCAGCGCCTCCTTTCAATGATGGTTTTATCCCGCCGTGCTGAAACTGCACCTGACGTGGACGATAAGTATCATCATTATAGCATGAAACACACCAAAATGGTAGGATGCAGCCAGAAAAAGCCGCCGATCTCTTGTAGCCAGAAAAAGCCGCCGATCTCTGTTATCGTCTGCCTGCCCGAAGAGAAGCCACAAAACTCACGCCCAGAATCAGTGTTCCGCCTGCCAGTTCCCGGCCGGTGGGCTCTTCTCCCAGCAGTACCAGCGCATACAGAATTCCATAAACTGTCTCCATACCGGACACCACCCCAGCCGCCTGGGCACTTACCCGACGCTGAGCTGCCACATACAGCGAATGGGCAAGGGCGGTACACACTACCCCCAGCACGCCGATGCTGCACAGCCCGACCATCGTCCACTCCCCACGCCAGAACAGAACCGCAGGCAGCAGTGCGACGGCCGCTGTGCCCTGTTCATACAGGCACACCACCCGGGCCGGATACCGGGCGGAAAGGTGCCGGTTTGCCAGCGAAAGCACCGCATAAGCCAGACCGGACAGCATGCCCCAACCTGCTCCGGCTGCCGCACCGCTGCCCAAGCCGTCGGGTGGAAGGGTGATCATTACACCTGCCAGCAACGCAATGGCCTCCAGTACACCCTCCAGCCGAAGCCGTTCCCGGAACACCAGCGGCTCCAGCACCGTAAGAAAGAGCGGAAAGGCAGAAAAAGTAATGGTTCCCATTGCCACCGAAGAAACCTGAATTGCCTGAAAAAAGGTGGTCCAGTGAAGGGCCAGTACCAGCCCCGCAAACACCGCCAGCCCCAGATCCCGTTTGTTTGCCAGCCGCAGCGACGTGCGGCTGAGCAGACTCAGCGCCAGCAGCACCGCCGCCGAGCAGATCACCCGTCCGCACGCAATCACCACGGAAGGTGCCTGCACAAAGCGGCCGATCACCGCGGCCAGCCCAAACAGCATCACCGCAAGATTCAACGCCGCCACGCTCCGGGCCGTTCCGGTCTGTTCTGTTTTCATTCCATTTTCCCCACTCTCCCCGGCTTTGTTGTTCGGTGTGTACCGGTTTTCGTCAACTGGTTATTATACGGGAGACTGACAGGGTACGTCAACCGGACTGACAGGGTACGTCAACCGGAGTTTTGGTGGCACAGTGACAAGAAAATATGGTATAGTAAAGATTGTTCTATTTTACTTTATACAGGCGCGTTGAAAAGGCCGCCTGTTTTGGGAGGTTTTATCTTGCAGATTCCCGCATCCTGCACTCTCTGCCCCCGCCGCTGCAAAGCGGACCGGACCCGGCGCGCCGGGGTATGCGGTGCGGCCGACCAGCTGATGGTGGCCCGCGCAGCGCTGCATCACTGGGAAGAGCCGTGCATCAGCGGCACACAGGGCAGCGGCACCGTATTCTTCTCCGGATGTAGCCTGAAATGCTGCTATTGCCAGAACTATAAAATCAGTCAGGAAGGGCTGGGCAAAGCGATCGATGCAGCCCGTCTGGCCCAGATCTTTCTGGAGCTTCAGCAAAAAGGCGCTCACAACATCAATCTGGTCACCGCCACCCAGTGGCTGCCCTGGGTTCTGGAGGCTCTTGCGCAGGCGCGGGCACAGGGCCTGACCCTGCCCATCGTGTATAATACCGGCGGATATGAGACGCTGGAAACCGTGCAGCTTCTGGACGGCGTGGTGGACGTATGGCTGACGGACGTGAAATATGTTTTGCCGGAGCTTTCTGCCCGCTACTCCGCTGCTCCGGATTATTTCGAGGTATGCAGCCGGGCGGTGCGGCAGATGATCCGGCAGACCGGCGCCCCCCGTTTTGACGAAAACGGTCTGCTGCAAAAGGGCGTTATTCTGCGGCATCTGGCCCTGCCCGGCGCACTGGCAGATTCCAAAGCAGTGCTGGACTTTATGGCCAGCCTGCCGGCCGGCAGCTTTTTGCCCAGTCTGATGAGCCAGTATACCCCCTTCCACAAGGCGGTGCAGATGAAACCGCTGGATCGCCGCATTTCCACCTGGGAATACCGGCAGGTAGTCAATTACGCGGTCGACCTGGGATTGAGCGAGGGCTACATGCAGCAGAAGAGCAGCGCCAAAGAGGAGTATACCCCGCCTTTTGATCTGGAGGGTGTCTGATATGGGAATTTTATTCAGTATTTTATATCTGGCGGTCTTTCTGGCCGCCGGCTTTGTGCTGGCACGTCGGGTGTTGCCTGCTTCCGGGCCGGAAGCTCAACTGGTTTACACCGCCGCCTTCGGACTGGTACTGCTGATTGCACTGCCGGCACTGTTTGCACTGGCATTGGGTTTCACCCTACCGGCCGCCCTGTTGGCGTTGGCCACTGCGGCAGGAATCTCACTTGCCGGATTTCTTTCCCGCCGTTCTGCTTCCGGCCGGGTATTTCGCAAGCAGAGCGCACAGACGTCCAACGTCAGCCATTCCCCCAGCCTGATCCCAGCCTTCTGGGGCTGTGTGCTGCCGCTGCTTCTGTTTTCGATCTGGCTGCTGCACACGCACACCCTCTATTATAAGGAGGGCGCTTACTGGTGCGGACAGAGCACCTACGGCGACCTGCCCATGCACCTTTCCTTTATAAAAAGCATCGCAGAGCAGGGACTGTTTCCGCCGGAATTCCCCATGCTGGCCGGCCAGACGCTTTATGGCTATCCCTTTTTGTGTGAAAGCGTTTCCAGCGTATTTCTTCTGCTGGGCGCTCCGCTGAAATTCGCCTGCATTCTGCCCCAGGTGGTGGCACTGGCGGCGGTGTTTGGCGGCGGCTGGCTTCTGGCCAGGCATCTGCTGCACAGCAATACCAAAGCCAGCCTTGCCTTCGTGCTGTTCTTTCTGGGCAGCGGCTTTGGGTTTGCTTACTTTCTGGAAGGCGGATTTGAAAACTTTGCTCGCATTTTCACCGCCTACTATGAGACTCCCACCAATTATGTGGAGGAAAACATCCGCTGGGTAAACCCCATCGCAGATCTTCTGATTCCGCAGCGCGCCACCCTGTTCGGCTGGGCTCTGCTCTTCCCCTGCCTTGCGCTTCTGGTTCGCTTTGCGCTGGAGGAAGAATACCGGCTCTGGCCTGCGCTTGTTTTACTGGCAGCATCTCTTCCACTGGTACAAACGCACTCTGCTCTTGCTCTGGTGCTTATCTGCGGTGTGCTTTTCACCCGCTCTCTGGTCATGTACCGGACAAACTGGAAGGCGCTTCGCCCCTGGCTGTTGTTCGCTGCGGTAACAGCAGTAATCTGGCTGCCGCTGATGCTCACGCAGATACTGCCCCATACTCAGGAGGGATCGGGCTTTTTGCGCTTGCATTTCAACTGGTCCAACGAGGGAGATAACTACTTCTGGTTCTATATCAAAAACATCGGCCTGGTCTATATTTTGCTGCTTCCCGCCTTCTTGTGGGCGGGCAAAAAGCTGCGCTGGGTCTATGGCGGCGGCCTGTTGATTCTGCTGCTCAGTGAATTTGTGGAGTTTCAGCCCAACGACTACGACAACAACAAGCTGCTGTTCATCTGGCACCTGCTGGGCTGCATACTGGTGGCAAATCTGATCGTGGATCTGCTGAAAAAAGTGGAGAAGCGAAGCGTGCAGACGGTGCTCTGCGCCATGCTGGTGTTCACCGGCACCTTCGGCAGCATCCTCACGCTGGGGCGCGAAGCTGTGAGCCAATACCAGCATTTTGACGCAGACGCCATCGCCGTGGCAGACTATGTGGAAGAAAACACCGATCCCATGGGTCGCTTTCTGTGCGGTACACAGCTGTTGAATCCGGTTCTCAGTCTTTCCGGGCGGCCCATCCTCTGTGCTTCCGGCACCTGGCTGTATTACCATGGCATGGATTATTCCGCGCAGGAAGCTGCGGTACGCCAGCTGCTGGAATCCCCCAGCGATGAGAGCCTGAACCAGTGGGGCATTGATTACGTGATGATCAGCCCCTCCGAGCGGGCAGATTATGCGGTGAACGAAAACTGGTTTGCCACCCACTGTACCCTGCTTTACGATCAGGGTGGATACAGCATTTATCAGGTTAATAACTGACGGTTATTGGGAGTTTGCAAACGGCATTACGCTGCCCTGCACCAGTCCCACATGATAAACAAACAGAACAAAGGCAACAAATGCCAGTGCGCATACAGGTATCGCCCATTTCCGGCTGTTCAGCACAGCGGCTGTCCTGTCATAATAGCGCCCGATCAACCATACATTGGATGCGAAGAACAACACGAAGATCCATTCGGTGCGAAAGATCATTGCCATGCTGCTCAGTGCATAGCTGATAATCCAGTAATTCACGGTTTCCACGCCGATTTCCACCGCCTTTGCCAGTTGCCTTTTCATAAAACCGCCCGCCTTTTTCTGTTTTGACACTACCTCTGTTTTTCTCATTGTAGCGTTCTTTCCAGAAAAAAGCAAGCCGCCCAGATGCTATGGCTCCGGGCGGCTTGCTTTTTTCGTCTATGGTTTTGTCATCAGTAGTACATGTACACCTGGCAGGGAATCATGCCGTTGTACAGCTTACGGCGGCGGCTGGCTTTTTTGCCGAAGTGCTTTTCCAGATCTGCATCCGCAGTGATGATGTAGGCGCCGGTCACCGGATGCTCCTCCAGTGCCTTGCCCAGCACACCCCCCAGTCGGGCAGCGGTGGCCAGATCACCCAGCCGCTCGCCATAGGGAGGGTTGGTCAGCACGATCATCTCCGGCCGGGGAGCAAAGTCCTTCACGTCCGCCAGCTCAAAATGACACCGGTCGCCCACGCCCGCCAGCTTGGCGTTCTGGGTGGCAAGGGCCACTGCCGCAGGGTCGATATCGTAGCCAAAGCCCTCAAAGGCCGCGTCCCGCCGAATCTCAGACAGGGCCTTTTCCCGCTGCCGGGCCCAGATCTCGGGCGGGCAGAAGGTGTAGTGCTCGGCGGCAAAACGGCGGCGCAGACCCGGGGCGATGTTCATCGCCTTCTGGGCAGCCTCGATCACCATGGTGCCGCTGCCGCAGAAGGGGTCGGCCACAATGGAATCGCGCCGTACCCGGCCCAGGTCCGCGATGGCAGCCGCCAGTGTCTCCTTGATGGGGGCTCCGGTGGCGTTGCGCCGGTAGCCGCGCTTGTGCAGGCCGTCACCGGAGGTATCCAGCATCACTTCCACCACGTTTTTGCGGATGGAAAAGCGGATCTTGTACAATGCGCCGGTCTCAGGCAGCATCAGAGTCTTGTGACCCTTCTTCAACCGCTCCACCACCGCTTTTTTCACAATGCTCTGGCAGGCGGGCACACTGGACAGGGTGCTGGACAGGCTGGAGCCCTTCACCGGGAACTGGGCGTCCGCCGGGATCAGTTCCTCCCAGGGAATGCTGGCCACACCGTCGAACAACTCGTCGAAGGTGGTGGCGGTGTAGGTTTTCAGCAGCACCAGCACCCGCTCGGCGCAGCGCAGATTCAGGTTCGCAGCGGCAATGATGTCCGCCGGCCCGGAAAAGGCAATGCGGCCGTCGGTCACCTTCACGTCCTCGGCGCCCAGACGGCGCACTTCAAAGGCGGCGGTGCTCTCGGTGCCGAAGTAACAGGGGGCAATCAGATCAAATTTCATAATAAGGCAAACTCCTTTTGGATGCGGCCTGTTGCAGTGAATTCACAGGCCGGTGTGAATGGTCGCAGGGTCTATCATATCATGGGGAGACAGGCGGCGCAAGGCTTTTTTCTTCCATTAACGTTTCCGGTAAAGCTGAAGAAGGCAGAGTACGATGGGGCCGAACACCAGCAGCATGGTCAACGGCATAAACCAGCTTCCCAACGGCTGCGACCGGGCCGAGCAGACCGTCATCCATGCAAAAATCGCCGCAATCACAAGCCGTATGGTCACCAGCAGATTTTTCAAAATGCGGTACACCCGCACCCGGTTTTCCTCGGTCACCTGCACGCCGGTGTTCCAGATCATGGGAACCTGTTCAATTCCCCACATCATCAGCCACATCACCCCGCCGATTACCAGCAGAACCACACAGCTGCTTTTATTGCCCCAGGCATCCGGCTGGCCGCCAAACCCGTAATGGGTGGGAATTTTTTGTGGGATTGCCATCCAGTTGGCCCAGAGATAAAATGCAGCCGCTGCCAGAAATCCTCCGCTCAGCCAACCAGCCAGGCGGTCATAACGACTTTTGGGAATGCTCCATTTGTTCTTGTTCATCTCACAGCTCCTCGCCGGGGTAACACACGCCCCATTCCTGCCGCAGAGCGGTCATGGTGCGCATCACATCCTGCGTCCAGTCCAGATGCAAGGCCGACACGTCGCCGGTACGCACCGCCTGTTCCATGGCGGCCACCTCATATTCCAGCGCCCGGGCCGTTTCACCCGCCCGGACCTCGGTCACCGCGCCGGTGGCTGCATCCACCACTCGGGCTATCTGAGCGCGGGGGTAATCATCGATCTCGATGTATGCGTTTTCACAGCCGATCACCGCCCGCTTGGGCAGCTTGGAGCGCAGGCTCATGGTGATGGTGGCCATCTGGCTTTCCGGATTTTGCAGCAGGATGACCGCCTGTTCGTCCACCCCGGTAGGGGCCAGCTTTACCCGGCTGAGCACCTGATCCGGCGCGCTGGACAAAAAGCTGCGGGCGCAGCTGAGGGCATAGACCCCAATATCCAGCAAGGCGCCGCCCGCCAGTTCCGGATTAAAAAAACGGTTGGTCATGTCATAGGGCTTGAAGCTGCCAAAGTTCAGTTGCAGAAGCTGAACCCTACCCCATTCTCCCAATGTCAGCCGCTGCCGCAGTTCCTTGTACAGGGGCATGTGCCAGATGGTCATAGCTTCTGCCAGAATCCGTTTCTTTTCCCGGGCCAGTGCGACACACCGCTCCAACTCCCGACTGTTCAGGGTGATAGCTTTTTCGCACAGCACATGCTTGCCTGCGGCCAACGCCTGCTCGATCAAAGCTGCATGGGTATTGTGAGGAGTGGCGAGGTAGACAATATCTATCTCCGGATCTGCAAAGGCCTGCTGCGGACTTTCATACAGCCTGTCCGCACCGCACCTCTGCGCAAAGGCCTGTGCTTTCTCCCGGCTACGGCCCGCCACGCCGAAGGGCCGGCGGCCCATGAATGCAAATGCCCGGGCCATCTCCTCAGCAATTCCGCCCGCGCCTATGATTACCCAGTTAAACGTTTTTTCCATCCTGCCTCTCCCCTTTGAACGTTTTGGGTTATTATACCACGCCGCATTGTTTTGGCCAAGCTACCCGATTGACTAATCTTCTCATAATGTAAATCTGTTGGAACTCAGCCTGTCTTTCCCAGAAATTTTACCATAAAAAAGGCCACCGTCTGGTGACCTTTTCAGCGTGATATTCGTTTTGTCACAGAGCACCCATTATCAGGCACTCTTAATCATTCATCTTCCATCCACGGCTTCCCATAGATCCGTTTCCGACTTCGAAACAATCTACTATTGTCAGCACAATGGAAAAGCATCGCTTCAGCAACAAGAGACCATTCACTCTTCGTTTAAATCGTTCTCCGTTTCTCGCGTAATATATACCGGGCGATGCTTGGTTTCCAGGTAGGTCTTTGCCAGATACTGGCCAAGAACACCCATGCAGAACAGCTGCACGCCGCTGCACAAAAAGATGATACACACCATGCTGGGCCACCCGCTGGTGGGGTCGCCGAACAGAAGGGTGCGCACGATGATTACAATGATCATCACAAAGGCCAACAGGCAGAAAAACATGCCCATCAGGCTGGCAATGGCCAGCGGAGCGGTGGAAAAGCCGATGATGCCCTCCAGCGAATAGAGGAACAGCTTCCAGAAGTTCCACTTGGTTTCGCCGGCCACCCGCTCCACGTTCACATACTCCAGCCATTTGGTCTTGAAGCCCACCCAGCCGAAGATGCCCTTGGAGAACCGGTTGTATTCCGGCATGGAGAGGATGGCATCCACCATTCTGCGGCGCATCAGCCGGTAGTCCCGCGCGCCGTCCACAATGTCCGCGTCGCTCATCTTGTTGATGAGCTTGTAGAACATCCGGGCGAAAAAACTGCGGATGGGTGGCTCGCCCTTGCGGTTGGTGCGCCGGGTGGCGGCGCAGTCATAATCCTCAAGCAAAAGAGCGTCCAGCATCTGGGGCAGCAGGGCCGGAGGGTCCTGAAGATCCGCGTCCATCATGGCCACATAATCGCCCTTTGCGGCCTGCAGGCCGGCCAGAATGCCCGCCTCCTTGCCGAAGTTGCGGGAGAAGCTGATGTAGCGCACCCGTTCATCCTGCCGGTGAAGCTCCCGGGCGATGGCAAGGGTGTTGTCTCTGGAGCCGTCGTCCACAAAGATAAACTCAAAATCAGCGCCGTGGCTCTGCTTCATCTCCGCCGCGACCCGGGTGATTTCCTTGTAAAACAGCGGCAGGGATTCCTGCTCGTTGTAGCAGGGAACAATAATGGAAAGCAGCATATTATCCTCTTTCTGAGAGTATCAAGCTAATGCTAAAAATAAACCGCGCGTTACTCATCGGCTATTTTCACAATAACTTTTTCTCCATCGTAAATGCAGTATCCTGGATTAGGATATTGTGGCATATCTTTTACCAAGCTGTCATCCAGTTCTTCCTCTATCAAATTTATGCTATGCCCCAAAATATTTCTAGCCATGTGAGAAAATGTTCCATGATAGGTGACTGCACTGCCTGCAAAGCCAGTCCACTCATCATAAGCTTTCAACCCCGGACGGTTTCCATTCAAGTAAGAGCTATTAAAATCACCAACAAAAACAACCGGAGTAATTCCCTCCTCATAGTCCGGAATTTTTTCAATATCCCGTAAAATATTAGCGCACTCAATTATTGTACTTTCATATACAACTTCTTTTTGAGTATAAGCGCCGTTGATGACAATCCCATTTATGAACAAATTGGCTAAAATCAGCGCAACTACTACAATTCCAGGAACATAATTATTCCGCTTGGCGCAAAAATGTTTAGCAACCAAAATCACCGCAACAAACACCAATTGATATGGATAATACATGAGCATGTGATTAGATGTACCCAAACTGAGTATAACAGCAATGCTGGTTATACACGGAAAAGTTGCAACTCCTATTACAAACAGAGCCATTCCTGCCTTGCTTTTTCTCAATAACACTATACCCATTGTGATAGCACAAATGATAAGAATCACATCAATTATGCCAAGCAGGTTTCCCGTATAATTGTAGGGGCATGCCAATGCTCTGAATAAAGTTCTATATGTTTCCGGGATAAAAAGCAACAACTCTTTAGGTGTTCTGGAGAAGATCTGTTCAATTCCATTCTGAGAACTGGCTGGTTCCACATGGAAAAGAAGCTGTGTTCCCTTGACTGTGAGCAGATATAACGGAGCGGATATGATAACACTTAAAATTGCTTTTTTAACATAACCAAATATCCGACCCCATTCTTCCTTTTCCAACAAGCTGGAAATAACGGATAATGTGATCAAACCAGCCGATACGCTAATATAACTCTGGTAAATTCCCAATACGCCAACAAAACAAATCGCAGCCCACAAAACTCCAAAACGGAAGTTGAATTTGAGGAAATACACCCCCAAGCAGCTTAAAAGCAGCGCAAACATATAGAAATCTGCCGTATGCAGATATGCTGCAAAGTTATCTGCCAATGAAACATTAACCGTGAATACCCCACTAACCAGTGCAATTTCGGGTGTTGATTTCATTTTGAGGATACTACATACACAATAAACAGACAGCGCTATGTAGAAAAGAGACAAGCACCCGATCACCCAAGGGATGGTTATTTTGGAACGAATCGCCAAATATGCCGGAATCACAAATCGTCCCAAGGAAAGATTCCAAAGCCCTTCCTCATTCACAAGCATGGTTGAATCTACGGTCGGAGAAAAATTGAAAAAGCAGTACGAATTTGCTATCAGACCAATCCCAAAAGTGAATGCCAGCGCCTTTTTTAACATTTTCAGCGCATCTTCATTTTTTCTTTCAATTGCATATATATCTTCTTTCTTCAAGCAAAAATTCATCAAAACACAAACCAGCTCCTACTTATTTCTTCTTTTCCAATTTTTTGTAGAGTTGAACCTGTTTCACTGCTGCATTCTAATGTTTATCGCCTCTTCAAAGAATTCTTTGAAGGCGCCTGCTTTTATCTTCCAATCCCACTTTTTGATTGCTTCCAGATTTTCTTTCGAAAGCTCCACAAAAACATTGGGATTTTCCACCATATCACGAATCGCAGCTTTCATGCATTCCACAGAGCGCTCTTTCAAAATATACTTTTTCTGTTTTTCCCCTAAAGCTTCCGGCACAATGCCAACATCCGTGCTGATTACCGGAATTCCACACGCCATGGACTCCAGAACCGGGTTAGGCGTTCCTTCGCCAGTGGAAGCACAAATGTAACAGTCAATTCCTGCATAATAATCTGGCATCTCATGGTGCGGAATCATTCGCTTGTTTCGGTCGGATGTAATCAGTTCAATATTATATCCTTCCTCTTGTAACTGCCGAATGGCCGGCTGGATGATTGTACCAATTCCCTTCAAATCACCACACTGCCAGTTACTGTTTCCAACCCAACCAAAACGAATGGTTCGTTCCGCAATGTTTTCAAAGCGTTCCAGATTTTGAGGCTTGAACATTCCAAGATCTACGCCATCCTGCAATACTGCGGTCGGGCGGGCCTTCAGATGCAACTGCTCTGCATAAATCTTTTCCAGTTTTTTGCTGGATACCGCATACGATGTTACCAGCGAATGTTCGTTATTAAACAATTTTTCGGTCACATCATAGTCAGATTCCAGCAACAAGTGATCATATACCTCTGTTGTAATAGCCTTGCTTTTTATGTATCGATCAAAAAACTCTTTTTCCGTCATTCCAAGGTTTCGCATTCTATTCACGGCATATTCGCTGTCCACTACCGTTATGATGCCTCTCCAAAAGAAATGAATCAAATCACAATCCTCGGCAAGGAAAAAGATATCGCTCACATTATCAATATCGATCATATGGAAGCGCACAAAGTCAAAATAATCTTTCAGATTTTTTTCGACCTGATCCGCAATATGACCCAGCGCCCAGTCCGGGCGATCAACCACAAGTGCTATTTTTTTCTTTTTAGGTGCAGCCACAGGCGCAACCAGCGGGGGATTTTTTGGCTTCTTGATATATTTGCTTACTTCTTCCGAAGGAATTATGAAGCCATATTTGCCTTCAAAATATTCCACGGATTTTTCGATCTGCTCCTTCTGCACGGCCGCAAATTCAACCGGCTCAATGGAACGCAATGCGGTAGCTCCGCAGCATCCAACTTTGTACCCCTTCTGAAAAAGGCGAAGCGAAAACTCCAGGTTTTCAAATCCTGCAAAGATATTGCCGTCAAATCCATTAAGCGCCAAAAATGTCTCCCGGTTAATTACTGCAGCTTCCGTGAGTAAACCCGTACACAAAAAACCATAAGGAAGCTCATCCGATTCATCCCGATCTGTAATACCAGTCAAGCTGATTGTCGGGCGATTCTCCTGACCGCCCACCTTCAGGTGTGCGCCATACACCTTACTTTTCTCTTCTTTTTTGCTGAAAAACGGAAGTCCCAAAAACTTACAGCCAAGAAAGTTCAAGCTCTTTTGAATTTGAGGCAGCGGGTTATCAATGAATCGCATGCCGTCATCCAGAGTCATCAACCAATCGGTATCAACCATCGCATAAAGCTTATTTTTCTGTACCGCAGTATCTGTGCTTTCTTTAAAATCGACCAATACACATTCAAAAGGAAAATCCTTCAAACGCAAATGCAAATACGCACTTGCCTCCGCCGACATGCCGGCAGCCCCAAGCAATACTTTCCCCTGGAATTCGGGAATTTTTTTCTGAAGAGATTCCAGCAAACCAATTACATATTCGATTTTATTCCGAATGCAAATCGTTACGGTAATATTTTCTCCATTTTTTCCCACATTGATCAAATCGGCCTTGTGGATACAACTATTCTCAACGCCAATCGCTTCATGTCTTGGGGTGGTATAGTATGCTTTATCCATCGTTTTGTGCTCATGTGGAGTCCGTTCACAACCCATAGTCCGACCTCCTTTCGCTTATTTTCTCACCAAACGTTTCAGCTTATCCTTAAACCGCCAATACTTCATAATCAATTTATAAGCTTTTGATCCCTGGAGGAAGTGCAGGTAATTGGAATCCGCTTCCAACTGTCCTACCTGCTGCTGATAATGATCGATCCTTTTCCAAAGGAAGACTTTTTCCTTCTCTGCCAAATTCCACAGGTGTCTGGCTCGTTCAATTTCAATGTGATTGGAATAAGCCTCGCGTTCCGCTTGCGCCAACTGCTTTTCCAAGGCAGATATACGCTTACTCATCTCACTGCAAATGGATGCCTCCTTCGGGTTCTGGAAAAGCTCTTTTGCAAAAATACCGGCAGTCACCTCTTCCGGGTGCTTTTCTGCGCCCCAGATTCCAAGATAATAGCAGCTTTTCTCTGCAACCAGACATTCGTCTGCCGGTACCTGCATCGCATGGGCAAGCTCTTTGTAATGCATCAGCTCCCGCATCGAACCGGAAGCGACACTTTCCTTGCCACCTTCTGCAACCAGAGGAATATTCATAAAACCATCAACTGCCATGCCCATATACCAGTTATTGGCCTCTCCCAGAATATTCTCTGCAAATTTCTTGAATTCTGCAAAAGTATACCGCCTTTTATGATACAAATTCTCAAAACCATCCAAAGAGACTTCGTAATAATGGTCATTGGGGCAGGACATGATAATGGTTCCATCCGCCTTCAGTACACGCTTGATTTCGGTTAAAAAGGCTTCCGGATGTTCCAAGTGTTCAATCGTCTCCAACGAAACTACCACATCAAAACTGTTATCCGCAAACGGCAGCTGCTCCACAGAATGCTTAACAAACTCAATCGTATCCTCTTGAAAATTTTTCCGGGCAAGGGCAATTGCATCCTCTGAGCAGTCCATACCTACAACAGATTTTGCTCCCCATTTTTTCATCAGGTTGCTTCCATATCCCTCACCACAAGCGGCATCCAGCACATTCATACCATTGATGTACGGTTTCGCTGCAAGATACCGATTCAGATGAATGCTGGCCTCCATTGCATTATATTGCATGCTTCCACCAAAATCCAAACGTTCCATCACCATTCTCCTCTTGATGTTATCTCCGTACTTTTTTTACCAGCTTCTTTACTGCTTCCCGGCGCTTTGTGTACTTGGGCAATAATTTGTCTGCGATGGGCTGCAAAACCCGTTTCACCTTGTTTTTCACTCTTACTTTGCGGGGAAGCGGTCTTCCTTCCTGAACGCTCTGCCGCATCAGGCGCTGCATCATCACTTCATAGTATTCACTCATGCGTGCGTAACGCCAGAACTCCTCCGCATAGTCTGCATCGGGCTGCTGCCAGGGTTTGTCCGGGCCTGCATAGTGAATAATCTTGGGCGCACTGTGAGCGTTCATATATTCATCCCGCAGATATTTGGGAGCGCGGCTTACAATTTCCGGAATACGGATGCCGCGCCAGTTGGTCATCACATTCCAGGCCATATCCACGCTGCGGTATCGATTCTGGGCCAGATAGTTCAGAACATCCTGATCCAGCAGCTCCCATTCATTTGACGCAGCAAATTCCAGCATCTGCTTGCTGGTGTAACTTTTCCGGAACTCCGCCAGGTTAAACAGGATCACACCCGCCTGGAAGTACTCGTAGGGATGCTCAATCTTCAGGATATTGTCCATATAGTACTTCTTGTGGGGCTCAAAACCGTTATACAGACCTGCTGTATCCGCATCGTGGCAGGCAGCCAGCAGGCAATTTTCCACATCGGCAGCGTACAGCTGGGCCAGATCCGCCTTTACGATTACATCACAGTCCAAATAAAGAACCTTATCATAGTCCGGCATTAGTTCCGGCATCAACAGCCGGAAATATGTCTCCAGTGCGAAATGCCCGCGCAGGAACAGATGTTCAAACTGCTTTCCAAAACGGGATACATTGAAGAACCGAACCGAAACATTGCTGTTCTTTGCAAAGACATTTTTCAGATTTTTCTGCGTCTGCGCCGAAATATCCCGGTGCATTACCAGAATGTCGTAATTGTTCTCTTTGGTAAAATATTCCCGCATGGAATACAGCAAAGAGGACACATAGGGCGCATAATAGTCGTTGGCAGACAGCGCAATTGCAACATTATTCTCCTGGAAAGCAGGCTTCGGTTTTACCAGCGGGTCCGTATCCTGGAAGGCCACTGTGGGCAGTTCCTTGATCCGGTAATTTTTCTTATCCTTCAGATACAGGCAATAAATGTTAATCAGACGCTCAGCCAAATGGCCCGGTGTACGAAGCGCTTCACAGGAATAATCCGCCATATTGGCCCGCTGCATATGACACTCCAAGATATCAAACAGCCATGCACAGTATTCATGGAAGATCTCCTTCTTCATGATGTACATGTTATTCAGATAGGTTGTATGTCCATTTAAATAACGCTCCGCATAGGGCACAAACTCCGGATATTTTTCCCGCAGGATATCCATCATGATATCCAAATCCTGCCGATGAAGATAGCCGGACGCCATGTACTGGTCAATCATATTTTTGCCCATATTCGGCATCCGGGCAATGTCCTTTTCTTCCGGCAAAATCAAATCCGCCTGTTCCACGATGGAACGGATGTTTTCTTCGCTCAACCCATATTTCTCAACGGTATTCTCGTCAAAAAAAGATTCCGTCAGATTGCCCCAGCTGTCGTACTTTCCTTCGGGGCGGTTGAACGCAAAATACCGGCGATAATGGAAAAATCCATAGTAATCACAATCCAGGTTTTTCCACGCCCAATACTGTGCGGTCATCTCACAATACATGGGATTCCGCTCAGAAAGATTTTCGCCCTCGTCATCATGCAGCATCCCTTCCAAACGAACTTTGGCATTCTTGCTGCCCACCTGAATGGGCTGCATGATATCGTTTTTCACATAATCTGTGGGTTTATGGCACGAAATCAGTATTTTAATATTCTTTTCCATCTTTATTCCTCATCAGAGCAAATCGTTTAGCCGTTCTGCTCCATTTTTTTCTCGTATTGCTCATACACTTCCGTGGCATCGCCATCTGCCATAACCACACCATGCTCAAGCCAAATAGCGCGGCTGCACAGTTCCTTTACCTGGCTGCCACTGTGGCTGACGAAAAGCAGGGTTGTGCCGCCTGCAAGAAGTTCCTGCATCTTTTGCTTGCACTTTTCCTGGAATTTAAAGTCGCCTACGGCAAGCACCTCGTCCACAACCAGAATATCTGCGCGCACCACTGTGGCAATGGCAAAGCCCAGACGGGAAACCATGCCGGAGGAATAGTTTTTAATGGGAACATCCACAAAGTCCTGCAATTCGGCAAACTCGATGATCTCGTCAAAATGCTGGTTCATGAACTGCCGATCCATTCCCATAACGGCGCCATTCAGATAAATATTTTCCCGCGCGGTCAGGTCCATGTCAAAACCGGCTCCCAGCTCAATCAGGGGGGCAATGCTGCCATTGATCTTGATTTGGCCCTCAGAAGGATACATAACTCCGGCAATGATTTTCAGCATCGTGCTCTTACCGCTGCCGTTTTTGCCAATCAGTGCAACCGATTCCCCTCGGTTTACCGTAAAGGACACATTCTTCAACGCCAGAAACTCATTAAAATGGAGCTGCCCTTTGACCAGTTTGACAAAATATTCCTTTACGGTATCCGTCTTTTCCTCAGCCAGATTAAACCGCATTGTTACATTATTAACTTCTACAACAGGTGTCGACATATCCAAAGCTCCTTACAAATACAGGATAAAGTTACGCTGAAGTTTTCTGAAAACAGCCAGTCCAATCGCCAGGGCCAGCACGCTCACTCCCACGCAGATTCCCCACGAAGCGGCAGAAGGAATGGTACCATACAGAACCAGCTGGCGGAAACAATCCAGATAGTAATACATGGGGTTCAGCTTCAGGACCGTCACAACCTCCGGAGGCATACCGGACACGGGGTAGAAAACCGGGGTTGCATACATCCACGCAAGGGTAATTACGTTATACAGATGGGTGATGTCCCGGAAATACACCGAAAGAGCAGAAAGGATCAGGCCCACACCCATGGAAAAAAGCAGAAGAAGGATAAGCGGCAACGGGAACAGCAGTGCCTGCCAATGCAGCGGGGCACGGGTAACGAGCATAACAATCAGGATGGCGCCCAGACTGAAGCTCATGGTGACAAAGCTGGAAAACACCCGGGACATGGGGAAAATAAATTTCGGAATGTAGACCTTTTTGATCAGCGCGCCATTTCCCAGAACCGAATACATGGCCATGTTGGTGCTTTCATTGAAGAAGCTCCAGAGGGTCTGTCCGCAAATCAAATACAAGGGATAATTGTCAATGTCGTACCGGAAAATATAGGAGAACACGAACGACATAACCGTCATCATCAGCAGCGGGTTCAGCAAACTCCACAGATAGCCCAGGAAGCTCCGACGATATTTCACCTTAAGATCCCGTACAACCAGCTCACGAAGCAACGGTTTGTACTTTTGCAAATGCTGCCAGGCAGGTAATTCCTTGATTTTCAACATTGTTTATCAATTCCTCGCTTTTTTTAAAAGGTTGTCAAACAGTATGTATTTTAATCCTACAAAGCAAACCAGCAGAATCAAATCCACAATCAGGCGCAAGATGCTGGCACGCCATACCGATTGTCCATTCCAGAGAAAAGCCACCGGCCAATCCAGCGTATGAATGCAAAGCAGCGCAAGGGTATGACGCCCAATAAAGGTCAGCATTGTGCTAACCGCTGCATTCTGGCACAAAACCTCAGCCAAAGCAAATACGCAAATACTTCCCGCAATCGCTTCCAGGATACTCAACCAAAAGAATGGATAATACCGCGTTCCAATTTCAATATTAATTCCCTGTATCACACAGATGGACCACAGCAGAAATGCCCCTGGAACAATCCAATGGGAATATTTTTTATAAGTGTTCTGATAGATGCTGCGAAGGAACTCACCTACTGCCAGGAACGTGAGAATGATGGGTACGATATCCATCGCTTGCGGCAGCCAGAGATTCTCTTGCGAGAGAACCCAGCTTGTCAGCGCAAAAAACAGATACAAAATGTTCCGGTTGATTCCGGGAAACATAACCTGTGTCAGACCAAAAAGAGTTTTTCCCCAGAACAGCGCAACCAAAAACCACAAAGCTCCCAGCGCAGCATGCCCTTTCACTTCCACAGCCGAACTCCACAGCAATCCGTCCAATGTATACCTGGCGCTCTCTGCCAGTACACCGAATCCACCAAAAGCAACACTGAACGCCACTGAAACTGCACATGCAATCACACAGGGAAGCAATATTCTTTTGATATCTTGCTTTACCTGCTTCCACCATCCGATATAATCCTGCGGTTCTTTGTGCGTAAAGCCTGTTGCGATAAAGAACAACGGCATGTGAAAGGAGAAAATCAGTGTCCGAACACTGCTCTCCAACGGCACAACATGCCCAATGATCATCGCAACAATTGCAATTGCTTTTGCGCCATCAAGCCATAAAATGCGCCGGCCCATTCCTGTCCCATCTTTCATTTTTACCAAACAGCAACTCGCCCTTCATCTTTTCCGTGATCTTTGTAGTGAACATAGTAAGGAGCAAGATTATCTCCCCAAAGCTGCATTAGATCATCATACCGTTCCCGATAGGCAAATACGTTGAATTCCGCGCTACCCTGGCGGCCTTCGCCCATACCGTGCTCCACAAAATGCTGGATCGTCAGATAGTCGTTGTATCCGTACAGGTTACGGATATCCGCATTGTTCTGCACATAATAATCGTAGCTGTATACCGCAGAATAGTCCTGCCCCTGGTAACGGCTCAGGCGGCAATAGGTCTGCGCATCGCGGCCTTCTGCCTTACCGTGGTCCTTGTAGTGGATGTAGTAGGACCGCAGATCATTTCCCAGCCAGTCCATCAGATCCGCATACCGCGCACGGTAATTGTACACGTTGAATTCCGCGCTACCCTGGCGGCCTTCGCCCATACCGTGCTCCACAAAATGCTGGATTGTCAGATAGTCGCTGTATCCATACAGGTTACGGATATCCGCATTGTTCTGCACATAATAGTCGTAGTTGTATACCGCAGAATAGTCCTGCCCCTGGTAACGGCTCAGGCGGCAATAGGTCTGCGCATCGCGGCCTTCTGCCTTACC